>JAGQVA010000399.1:264-5470 GCA_020438265.1 Bacteroidota bacterium | reverse complement strand
GTGATATTAAATACGAAGTCAACTGGCGAACCCTTGACGAATATCTTTCTTTTCTGGAAGAAAAAGGCATCTCCACCAATATCGCATCTTTTGTGGGTGCTACAACCCTCCGTATTCACGAAATCGGTTATGAAAATCGCCCTCCGACTGAAGAGGAGCTTGATAATATGAAGAATCTGGCTCGTCAGGCAATGGAAGATGGCGCATTGGGGTTGGGCTCATCTCTCATCTATGCACCTGCTTTTTATGCCCAAACGGAAGAATTGATTGAATTATGTAAAGTCATCGCTGAATATGATGGCATGTACATTACCCACATGAGAAGTGAGGGAAACAAACTCCTCGAAGCCGTTGACGAAACCATGCGAATCGCCAGTGAATCCGGGGCAAGAGCTGAAATTTATCATTTAAAAGCGGGAGGGAAAAATAACTGGCCGAAGATGGACCAGGTAATTCAAAAAATAGATTCTGCCCGGAAGGCAGGCCTGGGAATTACTGCCGATATGTATAATTATACTGCCGGAGCCACCGGCCTTGATGCAGCTATGCCTCCATGGGTGCAGGAAGGCGGTTATGATGCCTGGGCAGAAAGATTGTCTGACCCTGCAATCAGGAAAAAAGTGATTCAGGAAATGAAGACGGATGCCCAGGATTGGGAAAACCTTTACTTTGCTGCTGGTTCCGCAGAGAAAGTTCTTTTGGTGGGATTCAGGAGCGACAGCCTGCGCAAATACACAGGCAAAACTTTGCAGGAAGTAGCTGATATGAGGGGAACCAGTCCTGAAGATGCTGCAATTGATCTGGTGATTCGTGATGGTAGCCGGGTAGGTACGGTTTATTTCCTGATGTCTGAAGAAAATGTAAAAAAACAGATTGCGCTCCCCTGGGTAAGTTTTGGTTCTGACGCGGGTTCTATGACAACTGAAGGCGTTTTCCTCAATAGCAGTACTCATCCCAGAGCTTATGGTAATTTTGCCCGATTACTGGGTAAATATGTGAGAGAGGAAAAAATCATTCCACTGGAAGAAGCCATTCGGAAGCTCACTTCTCTACCCGCAGAGAATCTCCATATTCAAAATCGAGGAAGCCTGAAACCGGGATATTTTGCCGATGTTGTGATTTTTGACCCTGAGACAATCATTGATAAAGCGACCTTCGCAGATCCTCACCAATATTCCGAAGGGATGATCCACGTTTTTGTAAATGGTGAGCAAGTCCTGAAGGATGGAGAACACACTGGCGCGACGCCAGGTAGAGTTGTACGGCGGAAGCCTTAGCCTTGTGCGCCGCTTTGAAAAACGGCGCAATGGTTTAGAGTCTTTCATTCTGCTGAATGATTAGCCATTTATCCGGGTGATAACAGGACCATTCATTCGATAGAATGAAAGACCCTCTTTCTATTGCGCCGTTTTTCAAAGCGGCGCAATAGAAAGACAAATCATTTTATTCAATCTCCGGCCTAAAACGCCGATACAGAATACGCGCCTCAGCCCAATCAGCGTGATCCCCATTGCGCCCATCACCTGCATCACTAACTTCCAAAGTAATACTGCGCAATCCTCTGAGATTCAAATCAACCCTTTCCGGAGGTTCTCCACCGCGCATGACCGGGCTTTCCCAAACTTTGGCCCCGTCAGCCCATATACTAAAGACCACACTACCCCGACCAATTTCTCGAGGTGATTCGCCAATACACACAAACTGAGGCTCCTCCAAAGGAAGGAAATAGAGATTCTCGCCAAAATCCAGCGGTTTGACAGATAGTTTTTCCGGTGATTTTCTCTTCTTAATAGCATCTACGCCTACATAAGCCCTGAACCGCGTGGCATCACCACCCAGGTTAATGGTCATGGAAAAATCTGCATGGGTGCCGATTCCCCTCGAAAACCGCTTGCTTCCGATGAGCAAAGGGCCATTGGTAATAGATTGATTGACCTGAACCGGCCAAACACAGTCTTCCACCCTGTTGTAATCCAGCTCAGACAAAAACAGGGTTTTTAGATAAGTTTCCTGGTCATTCCGGGGATTGCCCCAAAATTGTATCACTAACAGGAATATGTAGACCATCATGTTCATTTTGACAAATGTAAGTAGTGAAATTACATCAATATAATTCATTCAAAACTTTTCAAATCAGGAATAAATCAGGATTTTTACTGTTTCGAAGTAAAAATGATGACAGAACTAACCCTCATGCCCTGGCCGGCGGAAATTACCGTCAATAAAGACCAAAAATTTCGGATAACCCCTGATTTTTTCATTGGATTAAAAGCGAATAGCATTCCCGATGTACAAAAGGCTGCGACGCGTTTTTTAAGACGTCTGGATGGCCGAACGGGTCTTTTTTTTAAACAGGGATTTCTCTCTGAAAAAGATGTGAATCCTGAGGCTGATTTTCAAATTTCCTACCTGAGAAAAGATCGGATTTTCCTGGGAATGGAAGAAATGTATCAGCTGACAGTCGGGGCGGATAAAATCTTTTTGCATGGACCGAGTCATATAGGAGTGCTTCGGGGACTGGAAACACTTCTGCAACTACTGAACTGTGATGAAGAAGGGTATTTTTTTCCTGTGGTCAGGATTAAAGATGTGCCCCGGTTTCGCTGGAGAGGACTGTTGATTGACGTTGTGAGACATTGGTTGCCAGTAGAAAAGATCAAGCAGAATATAGATGGAATGGCAGCAGTGAAGATGAACGTCTTGCATTTACATCTATGTGATGATCAGGGTTTTAGAGTAGAATGTAAAAAGCTGCCTTTATTACATGAAAAAGGTTCAGATGGACAATATTATTCTCATGAACAAATTCGGGAAATTATTGCTTATGCGCAGGAAAGAGGAATTCGGGTGATGCCTGAAATCGATGTTCCTGGCCATGCAACTGCGATTCTCACTGCTTATCCTGAATTGGGTAGCGCGCCGGGTCCTTATGAGATTGAACGGAAAGCGGGTATTATGAACCCTACCTTGAATCCGGCTTCTGAATCAACCTATAAATTCCTGGAAACATTATTTACCGAAATCGCAAGCCTTTTTCCTGATCAGTTTTTCCATATCGGAGGTGATGAAAATGAAGGAAAACACTGGGATGCCAATCCGGATATTCAGACCTTTATGCGTGAACATGAGATTGAAGACAATAGCGCATTACAAACCTATTTTAACCAAAGGCTGGTAGAGATTTTAAACAAATTGGGTAAAAACCTGATTGGCTGGGATGAAATTTTACAGCCGGATCTTCCCCGAAATACAATTATTCACAGTTGGAGAGGAAAAGAATCTCTGGTTCAGGCTGCTAAAGAGGAGTATTCCTGCATTCTTTCGCACGGATATTATATGGATCTGGGGTATCCTGCTTCGACACATTATCTCAATGATCCACATGATGTCGAAGAAGAATTAACCGAAAAAGAGGAAAGTCAGATTTTGGGAGGAGAAGCAACGATGTGGAGCGAATTGGTTTCTCCCCGTACCATTGATTCCCGAATTTGGCCACGTACTGCTGCTATTGCCGAAAGACTCTGGTCTCCCACCTCAATCAAAAAGGTTGATGATATGTACCGCCGGCTGAAAGTCATTGATTATCAACTGGAAGAGTTGGGACTGGAACACAACACTGCCAGAGAAGTGATCATGCGGAATCTTTGCCGGGGGGAAGATATTACTCCTTTGAAAACACTGATCGATGTAATTGAACCGATGAAAGGATATTCCCGCAATCAGGATGGGGAATTATACACGATGTATTCTCCTTTGACTCTGGTCGCTGATGCTGCCCGTCCGGATGCAAAAGTTGCCCGGGAGTTTCGGAAAAGGGTGAAAGACTATCTGGAAAACCCTGATTTTGAAAAAAAAGAGACCCTTGTGAAGCAGTTGGTTATCTGGCTTGAGAATCACAATCATCTTGTAAAAATCATTCAAAAATCACCCATTCTGAAGGAAATAAAAGGATTATCAGAGAGTCTTTCTAAAGTTGCAGGGATAGGTTTACTCAGTTTGAGAGGAGAATTGGGGACTGATATGAATACAAAAAACGTATTAAAAACAGCCAGAGAACAGGGGGGAAGATGTGAGTTGCAGATAGTTGATGCGATAGAGGATTTGATGAATCGATAAAGCCATATTCAGCCATAAAAGAGGTTTATTGCCACAGCTTTGCCCAATTGTACCAATTGCGCCGGGAATTTTATATGTTTACATTCAATCAAACATATAATCTATCTAACTATGCCTACTCACCAAAAACCTTCCTTTTTCTCAACTGGACGCAGGGATTTTCTCAAAAAATCAAGCCTCGGACTAGGGGCCGCTCTGATGGGACCGTCATTGATGGCTATGGATGAGCCTTTGCATCCAGCTCTTCCTGACGACGAAAAACTGGGCGTTGCTCTCGTTGGACTGGGATATTACGCTACGCACAAACTGGCCACAGCACTGGCAGAAACCCGCTATTGCAAATTGGTTGGCCTCGTAACAGGTAGCCCGGAAAAAGTTCCCGATTTCAAGGAAAAATATGGGATCAAGGACAAAGACGTCTACAACTATCAGAACTTTGACAAAATCAAGGACAACCCGGATATCGATATCGTTTATGTCGTGCTTCCCAATGCCATGCATGCAGAATATAGTGTCAGAGCCGCTGAAGCCGGTAAACACGTCATCTGCGAGAAGCCGATGGAAGTTTCCGTTGCCAAGGCTCAACAAATGGTAGACGCCTGTAAAAAAGCTGGAAAGCTCCTTCAGATCGGTTATCGTTGCCAATACGATCCTTACCATCGCGAACTGATGCGCATTAGCCATGAAAAGGTCTATGGTGAGGTAAAAGTCCTTCAAACTTCCTTTTCATTTTATGGCGTAAATGGTAGCAACTGGCGTTTTACCGATAAATCTCTATCCGGCGGAGGTCCTTTGATGGACGTGGGAGTGTATTGTATTCAGGCAGCCCGGTATACGATGGGGCAGGAACCGATTGCAATTACTGCGAGGTCTTATAAAACCATTATGGACAAAATGCCTGATATGGAAGAGACCATTGCCTGGGAGATGGAATTTCCCAATGGAGCTGTTGCGCATTGCCTTTCCAGTTATGTAGCAAACGACAACTTCGTGCGGGTTACCTCAGAGAACGGAACCTTTGGTCTGAGGCCAGCCTTTAGTTATGATCCTGTGGAAGGATTTTTCCGTGGAGGAGACATGAGTTTCCCTC
>JAGQVA010000399.1:0-250 GCA_020438265.1 Bacteroidota bacterium | reverse complement strand
ACCAGCAAGCAGTGCAGATGGATGCTTTTGCTAGGAATATTCTTGATGGTACGCCAGTTGTAGCTTCCGGCGAAGAAGGGCTTCAGGATATGAAGATGATTGAAGCAATTTATAAAGCGGCCAAGACGGGGAAGCGCGTGACGCTGTGATGGAAAGCCTAAATATTTACCACAAAGTCGCAGAAGTAAACAAAGTTGGTTGTATCAATACTTATGTGTGCTTCTGTACTACAACTTTGTAAAAGTTGACA
>JAGQVA010000003.1 GCA_020438265.1 Bacteroidota bacterium | reverse complement strand
TTACCCTTTCAATTATGATAAAACCTCTTACGTATTCGGCTTATATACGCCTATTGGCTCTTATTTTCTTCTTGCCAAATATGATAAGTGCCCAACCTGTAATTCACAGCCTCACGCCTGAATCTGTTTCGATAGAAAAATACGAAAAGTTTGAAGTCGCTCTCGACCTTTCTGCCAGTTATGAAAATCAATATGATTATGACGAAATCGAAATTACGGCTGTATTTCAGGCGCCTGACGGGCGAACTTTCCAGGTAGATGGTTTCTTTAAAGAAGATTTTATTATCAATGGCAATGGAAGTCTTACCCCTGATGGCGATGGATTTAAAGTGAGGTTTGCCCCTGATATGGTTGGTCTCTGGAATTACACAGTTTCTGTAAAAGATAGTACTGGTACAGATACTTTTGCGAGCCAGAGTTTTGATTGCCTTATCCAAACCAATAGTCAAAATAACGGTTTTGTGCGAACTGGTAATTCTAATTACCTCGAATTTGACGATGGAGACCAATATATTCCGGTAGGTGAAAATATTTCCTGGCAAAATGGGAACCCTTATTCCGACTATAAAAAATGGCTGGATAAATTAGTTGCTAATGAGGGGAATTTCTTTCGCCTCTGGCATGCAGCCTGGGGCCTGGGAATCGAATGGAAAAATGGTTGGAATGGCTTCGAGGGGCTGCGTAAATACAAAGAGGCAAATAGCATGTATCAGGACTGGCTTTTTGATTATTGTGCTGAAAATGGGGTTTATATAATGTTATGCCTTCAGTATCATGGCCAGGTATCTACACAGGTAAACCCCAATTGGTCTGACAATCCCTATAACTCCGCCAATGGTGGTCCCTGTACCAATACTGCCGCTTTTTTTACAAATGCTGCTGCAAAGGCCCATACCCGAAATCGCTTCCGCTATATCGTTGCCCGATGGGGGTACTCAAGGGCGATTATGTCATGGGAACTGTTTAATGAGGTGGAATGGACGGATAATTTTACCCAAAACCAGACCAACATCGCCAGTTGGCACGACGAAATGGCTGCCTATTTAAAAGGTATTGATCCTTATAAACATCTGGTAACGACCAGTTATGCCCATGATAATTATGATCCTTTGGTCTGGACAGGCCCTGATATTGATCTAACCCAAACTCATTATTATATCAATACGCCGCATATTGAAAGAGCTTTGGCTAAAGGAGCCCGGACTTATTTGCAGGATTTCGATAAACCTACGCTTAATGGAGAATTTGGGCTGGGAGGCTCAAGTTCATTAAGCGAAGAGGATACTGAGGGAATTCATTTTCACAATGCGCTTTGGGGCTCTTTGATGAGTGGCGCGGCAGGAAGCGCAATGTCCTGGTGGTGGGATAGTTATATTCATCCTCAGGATTTATATGGTCATTTTCAACCCGTTTCGATGGTTGCCCGGCAAATCCCTTTTAAGAATAAAAAAATGGCTCCTTCCGAGGCTTTTACAGAGGGAGCTTCCGGCGATTTGATTTTGACTCCTACCATAGGCTGGGGAGTGATTGCGGCTGATTCTTTCCAGATCTCGGATAAAGGAGTGGTTACACCTGAAACTGCCGCTTTAAGTTCCTTCCTTTACGGATCTGACTGGAACACCCAATATCGAAGCCCTCCTTCCTTTTACGTAACCTATCCTGCTGCGGGAACTTTCTCCGTTACAACGGGAAATGATGCTGGTACAGACCCCAGGATTAATATCTGGGTAGATGGAACTCCGGTTCTAAATGCTGTGGGAGAAACGAATAAGACTTATTCTGTGAATATTTCCCCGGGTGCTCATATCATTAAAGTGGATAATGAGGGAACAGACTGGATTTCGATTGTTTCCTATACTTTAAGTGGAGTTGGATATGCTGCGGATGTTTATGTCGTGAAAGGAGAAGACAAAAAAATCGTTGCGGGCTGGGTACTGAATTCGGCATATAATCACGAAAATGTCAATGCAAATGAAACGCCAGACCCCGTAGAAAATCTATTGATACACATACCGGATTTTGACAATGGATCATATTATGTCAAATGGTATGATTGTTTAACCGGTGAAATTCTTGCTTCTGATCCAGTTTCTGTTGCGAATGGGGAATTAACATTTTCAGTTCCCGATTTGCAGTGGGACCTGGCATTCAGGGTAGATAATGAGTTCGTGGCAGTAAGTTTGGACGAGGAACTTGTCAGCCAGCTTTTTTCTGTTTTTCCAAACCCTGTGTCTTCTGGAATGGCAGTTACTCTGGTAGTTGATGGTAATTCTGATTTGGACAGAATTAGCTTATGGGACTTTTCCGGGCGAATCGTTCAGGTTTATTCCGATTCAGCTTTTTCGGTTGAAAATTCAAGGATAAGACTGAAAATTCCTTCCGGTTTGGCGTCAGGAATGTATTGGTTAAAGTTGGAGGCAAGGGATCGGGTAGAGAGTTATCCTGTTATGATTGAATGAGTAATGGGGCGATTTTTGCGCCACTTGGGGAAGCAAATTAGAAATTAATAATCCTTTTTACCACTCAGGAGGTCCCCAGTCAAGCTGGGGAAGACGCATTGCGTCCAGCCATTGGCTGTTTAAAAACACGCCGAAATGTTCGGCGTGTACCCACAAAGCGTATGCTTTGTCACCCCCGACGCGAAAGCGATCGGGGGCCTCCAGTTAGTAAAACAATTGCTTTCCTATACAGCGCAAAAATCGCCCCATTACAAAAAAATCCTCCCCCAGGCATTACACCCAAGAGGAGGACAGACAAAGATTAAATATTAGGAAAGTTTGATTATTTCCCGTAGTCAAACTCAATGGCGTTGAGCTCACCAATCTTGGGAATAATCTGAATCAAAAAACGTTGGTTTCTTTTTTCATTGGTGCGGTCGCGACCAATTCCGCCTTCTCCGCTACCGGCAATCATCACCTCAAAGCGATCATGGTCAAAAGTGATCCCTTTTTCCTCCCAAAGCCTTACCAGGGAAAGGGCCCTTTCATAACTCAGTTCATAATTTCTGCTGTATGCATCGCGGGAAGCCATTCCTTCGATAATCAGCATATATTTGATATTATCATCTGGTTCGAGGCGATTAATCAGGCTTGCAAGTGCATTTCCAGCCTGATATAACATCGGATGATAAGGGGTAGGAATTTCACTTTCTCCTTTTGGAAATTGTACCAGACCCCTTAAAACGTGTCTTTTAAATTCAGGCTGATAAACAAAATACCGCGAATCGAGATTTTCTATGGCTTTCTGAATTTCCTGGAGTTTTTTGTATTCTTCCTCCATTACGACCAGACGACCTCTTTCCTTTTTTAGCTGATCTTCCAAACGTACCAGTCTGTCCCGCTCGCTATTCAGATCCTGAATCAATGAACTGGCCATTTGTTCTCCCTGACTTAACCGTTGTTGTAATTCCAGATAAGCCAGATTTTGCTTCTCGATTTCTTCCTCTCTGAGTTTGAGCGCGTCTTCTGCATTAACAAGACTCAGGGATCGCAGCTTTAATTCGTCTTCGGCTTTGGATAGGTCTATTTGTTTGATATTGAACATCTTATAGCTTAAGACAAACAAAGCCAAAGCGATGATAAACAGGGCAGTCATCAAATCTGCATAACTCACCCAAAATAATTTTCCGTTTTCCGAGCGCATTATAAGAAAGTGTTAATGACGTAAATAATTGCTCCTGAAATTCCTGCCAGAAAAGCCGTAACTCCTGTCCAGATAAAGAATCTGAATTCCTTCGATCTGAGATAATTGGCTTCCTGATGCTCCAGAATTTTTGCCAACTGATTATTCAGCAGAGAAATCTGAGAACTGGTTTTTTGATTGGTCTGGTTGGACTCGTTGATCTCTTTGATCAGTTTTTGGTTGATTTCCAGTCCGTTGACTTCTATTCCCTTGATTTTATCTCTGAGATGACTTAAGTCCATGTCGATGGCTTCTGCATAAGCAAGAGAATTTCCGTTTCCGTGGTGATATCCGTTCCCGTTGCCATTCATAGAAGAATAAGCCAATTGAGTTTTTCGGTCCAGCGCTTTGATATTTTCTGCGGCTAATGAAGCCAGTTGTTTTTCGACGTTGGCGTACTGTTCGTTGAGTTTACTGGAAATGAGTTCTGCTCGTTTATTAAACTGCTCAATGCTGGCGACCTGTTTGATAACTATATTTTCATTGGTATGGAGATATTGATTGATTCCTTTGAGACCCATCTCCATACTTTTGATTTGTGCAAATACACCTTTGAGTTCGGAGAATAATTGCAACGTTTCTGACAGAGAGAGATTCATGTGTTGCTGATATTTGACAAATCCCTCATGGAAAATTTCAAGATTTTCTTTTGCATGAGAGGTATTGAAACCAGCTGATTTTTTAGCAAATCCTTCAGGAAGAAAATGAGCACGTAAGAAGTTAAAAAAGTCATATTGTCCCTGATCCCGCACCTTTTTCTTCTCTTTAAACATAAAATTACTTCTCACTGTCAACGCTAATCCATTGGCACTACCAATCATTCCAATTAATACCCCACCAATGAAAGACTGAATCGCATAATCGCTCACTCCATCCGTAGCAATCCGCACCAATCCGATAATAACTCCGGCGAAAGTACAAAGCAGACCTATGTATAAAGGCATCGCAATATTCGATTCGATGGCTTTTTCGTGGGAAGTGACCTTTGCTTCTGCCAATTCTTTAATGGTATCTTCAGAAGCATCTCCTTTTTGTCTGGCCAGGTAAATATTAATGGTCTTAATGATTTCCCTGAAAGTAACGTTGAATTGGGTATTATCTACAATCAGACTGACTTCCTGATTTTCTGAAGTTGTCTCTCCTTCTTTTTTTTCAGCAGGTAAGGTTACCTGTTTGGTTTGAAGTTTTTGAGAATCCGGAAAGATTTCTCCCAATGTTCGGATTGCTGAGTTGTTTTTGAAAAAGGTAACAAACTGGATAACAACAATCACGGCCACAATGGCCAGTTCAATGATAAAAATTAAATCCATAGTTATTGATAGTTAAGGCTGAGTAATAGGGTATCAGAATAGGTCTAGCGACGAATGCTGATATCCCGAAAAGAATATTTTTCAAACCATCCCAATTCATCATACACTTCGAGGCGCCTGGGTAAGTAATCCTGCGTGTCAATGTATAAGACACATCTTTTGGCGTAGGAAGTGGGAATTTTAATCCGTTGTCCTGTCCGGATTTCGTCGTAAGAGGACAATTGCGGGTTTAATTCCAGGATTTTATAAGGATGAATCCATTTATTTTGTGCCAGATCGATCAGGTTTTCTTCCCGGTTGATCTGATAGTTTTGTATTTGATATTGTGCATCAATGAGTTCTATTTTATGACACGAAACTCCTT
This sequence comes from Bacteroidota bacterium, assembly GCA_020438265.1. Classification (GTDB taxonomy): domain Bacteria; phylum Bacteroidota; class Bacteroidia; order J057; family J057; genus JAGQVA01. Next base: position 32,602 of record JAGQVA010000003.1, on the reverse strand, counting down.
CTTCGCTGGTGATTCCATGATATTTGATTCCGTGATGGGAGTCTCCATTTTGCAGAAGCCGGGTCTCCATTTTCTGAATGAGAAAATCGAAGTGATTAAAGGTTGTTTCGTGAATCGAGTAATGTCCCCGACGTACCATTTTACTGTTAACATCCTGTTTGAACTTTACCGCAGGCAACCATTTCCTGGGAGTAATAACTGCATTGGTTTTATCAGCAGCAGCATCGTATTCTACCAGGGGACCTTCTGCCGGACCGATTACCTCCGCTCTGATTTTTAGCGGTTGGTTTTGTACTGAAATCAATAATTCTCCTTGATGATATTGATTGTCAATTCTCCTTTCAGCCAGATTCAACCGGTAACTGTGTGCTTTAATTCCGTTGAGGTTTTGGTGCATCAAGCCCAGTAATCTGGTAGCTTCCAGGTGAGGATTAGAGAAAGAAATAAAAGTAAAAATCAGAGAAAGAATAATTGTTTTCATAAGCCTTCGACAATCTGTTCAATGGGTAAAAATTTGTGAGGATTTACTCGTTTTCCATTCTCGAATACTTCATAATGGAGGTGTGGCCCATTGGTCAAACCAGTATTTCCGGAAAGTCCGATGGTATCACCAATCTGTACCCATTGGTCGGACGTAACGAAAACTTCAGAAAGATGGGCATAAAGAGTTGTGTAGATAGAGTCGTGTTCAATCTGGACATAAATTCCATACGAACTCGTTCCATCCTGCTCGGCAGTCTTTTTGACTTTGCCTGGAGCAGTGGCTCTGATATGCGTTCCTTCGGGAAGAGGAAAATCGACTCCCCAATGCATTCTTCTTTTTCTCAGCACCGGGTGGAGTCGCATGCCAAAGGGTGAGCTAATCTTTTGAAAATCAGAGGCTGGCCACAATTCGGGCACTTTTACGTAATTTTTTTCAGAAAGTTCTATACACCCAGACAACGCCTCTTCCGATTCTGACGTTTTCGTGTAAACGGCTACGCCAATAAGGGTAGCACAGATAATTATGATGAATAAACAATAGATGAAAAACTTCACTGTTGATATTTCTCAAAGTTCTTTTTCAGCATGCTTTAACTCTAAGACAAGGCATTTTTTAAAATGCATGGTGTGAGAAAAAAAAAATTGTAAAAGTGAAATTTTGCCCTTTTGCGAGGAGATTTTTAAGATTAAATGAAATAAGGTAATTTTAACCCCGATTTTGATAATTTACACCTGTTATATATCTTAGATGTTTGAATTTTGTCCAGAGAATGATTTTATAACTCAATTTGGTCGTCAGCCAGATAAAAAATAAGTCTTCTCATTGTGGCAAATGTTGTTGAACCAAAAACTAACTTTTAACTTAAAACTACACTGCTATCCTTTCTTATGTCACTTATTATCTAGGCATTTTTTAACTCTTTTTATAAACTATACTAATTAACACTAAAAGCTTTTCGAATGAAAAAACTTCTATGCTTGTTTGCGGCATTCCTGCTATCCGCATCCGCCGTTTGGGCGCAGCGGAATGTATCAGGAACGGTGTCCGATCCAGACGGCAATCCTCTGGTTGGTGCCAGTGTTCTCGTTAAGGGAACTACAACAGGTATTTTCACTTCTGAGCAAGGTGAATTCTCCTTATCTGTACCTTCTGGTTATGACATGCTTGTTATTAGCTATGTGGGATTCGTCTCTCAGGATGTATCCATTGGTGACGGGAGTAAATTATCAGTATCGCTGGTAAGATCTGATTTGACTCTCGACGAAGTCGTTGTAACTGGTTTGGGTATCCGTAAGGAGAAAAAAGCGTTGGGATATGGGGTTTCGACCATTTCCTCTGCCGCTATTGGTGGAAGAACTGAGGCCGACGTATCCAGAATCCTGCGCGGTAAAGCTCCTGGGGTTGATATCACACAGACTTCAGGTCTGGCTGGTAGTGGTACCAACGTTATTATCCGGGGTTATTCTTCTATTACTGGTACAAACCAGCCCTTGTTCGTAATTGATGGTGTACCTTTCAACACTGACACCAACACTGACCGTAACTTCGTAACAGGAGGTGCTACTGCCTCTTCTCGATTCCTTGATCTCGATCCAAACAACATCGCTGAAATTTCTATCCTGAAAGGTCTGAGTGCAACTGTACTTTACGGTGAAGCCGGACGTAACGGGGTAATCCTGATTACTACCAAAACTGGTAACTCTGGCAGCAATACTCAAAAGAAATTTGAGGTTAACTTCAACCAGCAGGTTTCTTTTATCGAGGTTGCTAACCTTCCTGATTATCAGGATACTTATGGAAACGGTTTCTCTGGAGACTTTGGATGGTTCTTCTCTAACTGGGGACCTTCTTTTGACACCAGAGGTAGCAATGGTGTTGATGCAGATGGTACGATTCCTCACCCTTATAGCCAGGCACGTTATAATGATGACTTCCCTGAGTTTATGGGTGCCAGATATGAATACAAACCTTATCAAAGTGTTGAGAACTTCTTCCAGAGAGGTGTTCTGAGTAATACATCTGTTGGTGTTGACAAAGCTATCGGAAGTAACAGTTCTGTTTCTTTCAACTATAGCTATCTGGCTGACAACGGATTTATTCCTGACGACAAAAACACTTATAAGAAACATAACTTCTCATTAGGTGGACAAACCAAACTGGAAAATGGTCTGCAAATCAGATCTTCTTTTAACTATGTAGATTCTGAAAGAAAAGCTCCTCCTGCTTCTGTAGGTTTTGGATCTAACCCATCTGGTGCTTCACTTTTTGCAAACCTGCTTTATACTCCAAGAAGTATCGATTTGTTGAACCTTCCTTACCAGAGCCCGGTAGATGGTTCTGCAGTTTATTATCGTACTGGAGGTGATATTCAGAACCCACTGTGGACACTGAATAATGCTTTCGATACAGAGAATATTTCTCGTTTCTTTGGTAATATTAACCTGCTGTATGATATCACTGACTGGTTGTCTTTCAACTATCGTATAGGTATTGACCAGTACAATCAGAATTCTCAGAGAGCTATCAACAAAGGAGGAACTCAGGTACCAAACGGTGAACTGACTACTTATGACCGTCTGAACAGAATCACTGACCACGTGGCTAACTTCCAGTATGATATTCCTTTAGGAGAAGATTTTGAACTGGATGGAGTTGTAGGTCTTAACCTGAGAAGAGAAACCCGTACTGAAAATGCTGCTATCAGCTCAAATCAGTTTGTATTTGGTCTTCTTACTCACCAAAACTTTATCACTCATAACACTTTCTCAAGAGTTCGTGAGGAAAACAACATTGGAGCTTATATTACTTCTACTTTGGGTTATAAGAGCTTCCTGTATGTAAACTTCCAGGCAAGAAATGACTGGACTTCTACACTGGAACCAGAAAACAGAAGTTTCTTCTATCCTTCTGCCAGTGTGTCTTTCATTCCTACTGAGGCTTTTGGAGCTCTTCAGAATAATGATGTGGTTAACTACCTCAAACTGCGCTTTGGTTATGGTACTTCTGCTGGATATCCTGATCCATATCAGACCAGAAACGTACTGGGTTCCAATACCAATAGCTTTGTAACTGCTGGTGGTACTACTTTAAATACCAACTTTGTATCTGATCGTTTGGGTAACGGTAATCTTCTTCCTGAGGTTCATCAGGAATTGGAATTGGGTGTTGAAGGTCGTTTCTTACAGAACAGACTCGGATTTGACGTGTCTTTGTACAACAAAGATTCTCGTGATCTGATCATCGACCTCGATCTTGACCCTGCTACTGGTTATACCAATACTACTGTTAACGCCGCTTCTATCCGTAACCGTGGAATCGAGGCTGGTTTGAACATCGTTCCTTTCAACAAGGAATTCAGATGGAGCATGGACTTCAACTTCACCAAAAACATCAACGAAGTACTTAGTATTTATGAAGGTGTTGATCAGGTGGTTATTGCCGGTTATACCAACCTTGGAAACTTTGCTGTTCCTGGTGAAAGATATGGTGTAATCAAAGGTCTTCCATTTGATAAAAATGAAGAAGGAAAAGTAAAAGTAAACTCTGCAGGAGACTACCTCGCTGCTCAGGATATTGACGTAATTGGTGATCCAAACCCTGACTATCAGTTAAACTGGATTAACACACTGTCATTCAAAGGATTTACTTTCAACATGCAGTGGTCTTATATCTCTGGTGGAGATATCTACTCAATCACTACTGCCACTATGATGGCTCGTGGTAACACTGTAGACACTGAAGTTGACCGTTTCATCCCTGTAGTTGCTCCTGGAGTATTAGCCAGTGATGGATCTCCAAACAACATTCAGGCTTACCTGGGTGATGTAATGTTCAATGCTTACTTCTTTGCTGACGAAGGAGCTGTATTTGATGGTACTGTACTTCGTATGCGTGAGATTTCTTTGGCTTACGAGCTTCCTTCAAGCATTTTGGAAAAAACTCCATTCGGTGGAATTTCGCTTCAGATCGCTGGAGAAAACTTATTCTACAATGCTCCTAACTTCCCTTATGGTGTAAACTTCGATCCTGAAGTATTGAGCCTTGGGGTAGGTAACGGAAGAGGCTTCGACTATATTACTGGTCCTACAGCTAAGAAATACGGTGTTAGTCTTAACTTAACCTTCTAATTAAGAGATACGAAGATTATGAAAATATTCAATAAAATATTGGTTGTTCTGATGTTGACTGGTTTTTCATCTTGCCAGATGTTTAACCTGGACTTACTGGATAACCCCAACGAAGTAACTCCTGAAGGTGTGGGGGTTGACTTCCTGTACAATAACATTCAGCTCACCTATAGAAACTTCTATAATAATACATGGAATTTTACAGCTGATGTTTCTCGTATGACTGCGATGACTAACTATACTTATAATAGTGCTTTTCAGGCAGTATCATACAACGGACTATGGAATAATGCTTACTCTCAGTTATTCTCAGATGTAGAAACGCTTCTCGAAGTAGCTGAAGCAAGAGGACTGGACATCCACGCTGGAACAGCCAAGCTGATGAAAGCTTATGTAATGGTTTCTTTGGTGGATATCTTTGGTGCTGTTCCTTATTCTCAGGCGCTTCAGGGTACTGATGTGATCAGCCCTGCATCTGACGGAGATGGTGGTAAATCAGTATATGCTGCAGCTGAAGCTTTGATTGACGATGCTATTGCCCAGTTGGATGGTACAGTTGCTGCTGGTCCTGCCAGTGATATTTTTTATGATGGAGATCCTTCAAAGTGGATTACTTTTGCAAAAACACTTAAGCTGAAAATGTACCTGAACATGAGTGTAGGGGATGCTTCTGTGAAAAGTAAAATGGACGCTTTGATTGATGGAGGAGACCTGATTGATTCTGAAGATGAGGATTTCCAGTTTCAGTATTCTGTAGAGAGAAACAATCCTAATTCAAGACATCCATTTTATAATAATTCTTATGAAAACGAAGATGGAGATTATCAGTCAAACTACTACATGTGGTTGTTGAGAGCTGAAAAACAGTTGAATGGAGACGCTCTGGTTGACCCTCGTATTCGTTTTTACTTCTATCGTCAGGATCCGGATCTCTCAAATGAAGATGCAACTATCTGGGATTGTATTTATACAGCAACTCCTTTCACTGCTACAGGAGAACTGGAGTCACCTCCTCCTCACTACACTGCAGTAGATCCGAATATGGCTTTCTGTATTGCTTCTATTGACGGATACTTTGGACGTGATCATGGTAATGGTTCTGGTATTCCTCCAGACGGGCAGATCAGAACTGTATATGGTCTTTATCCTGCAGGTGGTAGTTTTGATGATAATTCATTTGATTATACCCAAAATCAGGGTACTGATGGTGCTCTGGGACAAGGTATCAACCCCATTCTGCTTTCTTCTTTTACTGACTTTATGTTGGCTGAGGCTGCCCTGACTTTGGGTACTTCTGGTGATCCAAAAGCTTACCTGGAATCAGCTATCGATAAGTCTATGGAAAAAGTATTTGGTTATCAGAGCTTCCTGACTCCCGGTAAAGTGGTTGGAAGAACTCCAACTGGAGAGGATATCACGCTTAAGCAAGCATTCCTGGATCCACTGGATTCTCTGAAGAACAGCTATATTACTTACGTTTTAGATGCTTATGATGCCACTGCTGACGAAGGGGAGAAACTGGATATTATTACTAAAGAGTTCTACATCGCTGCATGGGGTAACGGACTTGAGGCTTATAACATGATCAGAAGAACAGGTAAACCTGCTAACCTTCAGCCTGGAATTGAAACTTCAGTTGGAGACTTCATCAGATCTGCTATCTACCCTGCAGTACATGTAAACCTGAATGCTAACGTTCAGCAGAAATCTGTAACTGAGCAGGTATTCTGGGATACTAATCCTCCAAACTTTGTCAAATAAGACATTCCGGATTTATTATTGGTATTTAACAAATAACAATTAATCATGATCAAAAAGTTTTTATATATGTTTGTCGTAGCCGGGATGCTCTTTTCTTGTGCAAATCCCGAGCTGGGGCCGCTTCTTACTTTTGAAAACTCTGAAAAAGGAGCTTACCCACGACTGAAACAGTTGATTGTAGGTGAATATGACCTCAATGATCTGACTGGTTCTCAGTACTCTTATGTAATTGAGTTTGTTGACCTTGAAAAAGGAGGTCTGGTACAGAGCTTCGATATCGAAGTAAGTTATGTTGACAATAATCCTGGTAACGGCGATCAGAACAAGAGCGCTCAAACCTGGAAATCTTATACTCAGAGTGATTTTACAACCAATGCTGAGGGTTTTAAGGAAATTGCTATCGATATCCCTATCTCAGCAGTTTCTGCTCTCTTGGGGTTGTCTCCATCTGATATGCAGCCCGGTGACTTGTTCCTGTTTAACTCCATTCTGACTACTACAGAAGGAGCTAAATATACTTATGACAACTCGTCTCCTGCTGTAAGAAGTTCTGCGTTTGCTTCATGGTTCAGATTTGATTCAAAAGTGACTTGTCCTTTGGAAGAAACTGAATTTGCTGGGACTTACGAGATTACTTATAAGGATGGTGTTCCTCCTGGAGGATTTGGTCCTATCTTAGGTGCGACTCCTGGTGAGTTCACCTTGACTACTGTTGACGGTTCTTCGACCAGACGTAGGTTATCATGGGTTTATCTGCCTGATTCTTACAGTTTTGGTGGGCAAACTTTTGACATTGACTTCGTTTGTGATATGATCGTCATGAATGATTCTGACACTGGAGTTGGTTGTGGTGGTGGATCTATCACCATTGCACAGGGAGCTCAGACTCCATTTGACATTACTGATGACTCTTCTTTTGAAATCAATATTATTGATTATGATAAAGATGGTGGTTGTGGTGTTGCTCCTGTTGAACTGACTCTTGTTTTTACCAAAAAGTAAAAACCTTATTTTAATAACAAAAAGAGTTAAAATATTTGAGGCTGAATCATTTTGATTCAGCCTCTTTTTTTTATTAAACCTGGAAGGTTTCTAAAACCTTCCAGGTTTAATAGAAATAAAAGCTTCGATCCCATTCAGAAATAATACTTTTTCATCGGAATTCTTTGCATCCTGCAACAGTCTGATCAGGAACTCAAGATCACCTTCACGATTGTAGAGCGCCAACAGGCGCAGAGCCTTTTGTCTGATTTCCAGTGGAAACTTCTGATCCGTGATAAGAGATTTGATGAAAGGATAGACAGATTCCTCTTCGCTTACAAATTCATAAGCCAGATGTAAGTCCAGAATAAATGAGGGGAGTTTTGAGAAAGAAGAAGGTGCTAGACTCTCCTTTTGGAGACTTGAATCAGCCAGAGAATTTGGGACATGGGATGGAGAAACCTCTTGATGCGTAAATAAGGCTTGATTCTCCTGAAGTAACATATTCAGCTCATTTCCCTTCACCAAACTATCATTCACCAAAATTTGAAGCAAAGTCTGATAGTAAACCGAGTCTGCTAAATATTGCGGATACTTTTTCAAATGGTTTACAAAATATTCAGATTTGTTTTCGAGATTGAGAGAGGAAATAACTGAAAGTGCTGATCTTTTTACTTCGATAGACCCTTCTCCCGAAAGTTCCTGTTTTAATAACTCTGTCAGGTTGACTTCTTCCTCTGTTTGCGAAAACTGGGTAATATTGAGATTTACCTGGTTGTAAATATGTTCCATCCCTGTTTTTCCCATAATAGGGTAAAACAACAAAAGGGCTGACACCGAAACTGCCAGGACCAATTGAGTAGTAGAAGTGGTTGGTTTTCCCACTTCAACCTGAACAAAGAATACGTACACCTGTCTGATGACAACCAGTAAAATGGTATTTATTGCAAGGAGTGTCAGTAAATTTTTGGTAGAAAGGGACTCATTGGAAAACCAGAAAAATCCATACAAAATGACCAGAATAACCAGATTGATGGCGATTACTCCTACCAAACTTTTGACATAGGTATATGCGCGTGAGACCAGAGAAGGGGCTTTTTGTGAATTGCGGGTGGATTGTTTAGATCCTTCATTTTTTTTCTCTTCCATGAAGATGTATGATATAGTGAATTCAATGAAATCTATTCAATTTAGGAATTTTTTGCTGATCCATAGGCAGTAATTAGCTATTGGCCTTTGGCCAATAGGGCTTTTCCAGCAGCCAACAGCCAAAGGCCAACAGCTAATACATTCACTATTGCTTTAAAACCTGTTTCACAAGGCTTTTCCCATTGGAAGTTAATCGAATCAAATACATTCCATTCTGATAAGAGGAAAGGTTTATCTGAAGGTTTTGTGTAAAATTGGTGGATTTTTCTTTTTTCTCCCACACCAAACGACCCGAAAAGTCAAAAACTTCTATTCCATCAATCCGGATGACTTCCGTTAAATCAATGGATATCTGATCACTGGTTGGATTAGGGTAAACCACCATTTCGATATCTGATAAAATCTTATCGGTACTTGTGGAGAAAATTTCACAGGAGAAGGTTGAACCAGGCTCAATATAACCCTGCGGTGTTAAGTCTTTACCCGCCAGTCCGGGGTAATCAGGTGTATATCTGGTTGCACGGAAAAGAAGGTTTCCCGAGGGAGCAGAATCCTGTGGTACTATCCCGGTGCCATCGACAGGATTGACATATTCCCAAACAATCGTTTCAGCAGAGTCGATTTCAAAAACTTTGCCTATCGGACCGTTACAAATCAGGGTGTTTCCATTTGGTAATCTTTGAGCTCCTGAGACAAATGAAGCGAAAAAATCGGCAGGAACAGGGGCCTGATAAGTCCAGTGAAAAGTCTGAGGTAAATAGAAATTGCCATCGTAATCATAGTCTCCGTTATTCTTTATAGATGGATTGATAATATTGACGGTTGAATAATTTTGGGGATTACCAGTACCAGCCTGATTATTAAAAACCATAATCATTCCTTCATCGGTGTAGCCTTTTTGAATCCAGTAAGGATTATGCTGCCGAAAGAGTTTCTGATCAGTCGCAGAGCCTTTTCGATACGCCTGGGGATTCCCCCAACGGAATAATAAATCACCTCCTTTTCCGGAATTCCCTCCAGAGTGCCCGGCAGCCTGACTCGTTGTAGTAGAATGATCAATGATCCAGATTTCACTAAAGGCGTGACAACTCAGTATAATCTGATCAAGTTCTTCGTTATAGGCAAAACCATTAAAGTGAAGCCAGTCCGGGTCGTTTGGCCCATTGGGGTAATAGTTAATGTCAATTAATTCAGGTGATTGGGAAACATTTCCAAAATTATCTTTGGAATTATCATGATCCTGAACCATATGATCCCACGTGTTCCATTCCCAGACAATCTCGCCCCCACCGTTGGTGTAATCGGGTTTGATTTCTATAATTTTTTCGCCCCAAAGCATATCCCCGATGGAATCTCGTCCCGCCTGTATTGCTTCAGCTTTACTTCTTCCGTCCCAAACGATAGCTAAAAAGTTTCCGTTTGGCAAGGGAGCAACATCGTGGTGATGGCACTCTGTACTGGAGGAGATATCATAGTCCCAAAGTACATTGCCATTCCAGTCGAGCACCTCCAGTCCGCCACCACTTCCGCCGGCATTAAATATAGAATTGGTCAATTTTTTGGTTTTTAGCAGGTTCCCGTTTTCAAGTAAATAAACTGAATTCGCCGATCGGGTAGAAGAAGTCCAACTGTGAACCATTTCACCACAATTATTAATCAGATAGGTGGTTTGACTGGGAAAGGGTGCGAAAAGGGTATAGCCGTTATAAGCTTCTTCGGTATTGAGAAATAGACCTACGGTTTGTTGTGCAAATAGAATAGACTGATTAAAAAAGATAGTAATAATGATAAAAGGTGTAAAAATTTTCATGTTTTGTTCGGGGTAATTTTTATGTTATAAATGCGATAAAATGTGTCTCTGTTGATTCAATTTTGAATTAAGATAATCAGGAGAAATGACTCAAGAGTTGGTTGCTGAAATTTTTGTAAAGGACTCATAGAGAGTTGGTTATAATAAAAGCAGGATTGGGTTAGGATTGTTTCATTTTCTTTCGATAATACATACCAAAGAATAATATGGCAAGGGTTATGAGCATGAGAGCTATGGCAATGGGTCTCTCAAAAAAACTGGCCCAGTCCCAACGTGATTTAATCATGCTAACCATGAAATTTTGTTCCATGATGGGCCCCAAAACCATTCCTAATACAACTTGAGGTAAAGGAAACCCTCCTCGTTTTAGAATAAATGCCAGTAACCCCATTCCCATCATAATCCAAACATCGAAAAGATTATTATTGATGGCGTAAGCTCCCACGATACAAAGGGTCGTGATAACGATTAATAAAAGGGGAAGTTTTATATTGATTAATTTGGCTGCCAGTCTGGCGGTGAGATAACCATAAAAGGGCAATAAAAATAAATTTGAGATAAAAAAGGTCAGATATAAAGCCCATAATAATTCGGGCTGCTGGTCGAAGAGCAAGGGACCAGGCGTAATCCCTTTCATGAGAAATACACCCAGTACGATCGCCGTAACGGTATCTCCGGGCAATCCCAGGGCCAATGCCGGAATCCATGCGCTGGCAACTGCTGCGTTATTGCTGCTCGTACCAGCGAGAATCACTTCGTCTTCGTGTTCTTCCAATTTTTCAGTATTGCCCCCTTGTTTGATTTTTTGCACACTCGTTGCGACCCAGGCACCAATATCAGCGCCGGCACCGGGAAGAAATCCCACCAGTATTCCAAGTAAAGCAGACCTGAGAACCAGCCATTTTTCTTTGAGAATAAGTAAAAGCGGTTGAGTGTAGAATTGCTGACTGGAGCTTTCTGTTGTTAGCGTTTGGGTATCAGACCCCTTTTGATTCTGATATATATTTTCCAGCACTTCTGAAAATCCAAACAGCCCTATCATCGCAACGATATAGTTGAGCCCTCCCAGCAGGGTAGCATTGCCAAAATGAAATCTGGGAAATCCTAAGGTCGGATCAACTCCAACGGTAGAAAGCAGAAGGCCCAGCATAAGGGAAATAAAAGCTTTCAGGGGAGACCCTCCAGATGCAAAAATACCTGCTGAAAGTCCCAGAATGGCGACCCAAAAATACTCAAAGGAAGAAAAGTTTCGCGCTACTGCTGCAATACCCAGAGCACTGATGATTAATATGATCGTACCAATCATTCCTCCCACTGCGGATCCCATTGCGCTGATGCCAAGGCTATAGAGGGGCGTTTTCCTTCGGGACAAATTATAGAGCTCTTCAAGGTAAGCAGCACTGGCAGGAGTGCCTGGAATTTTTGCCACAGCAGAGCCCACATCTCCGGCAAAAATGGCAACAGAGGATATGGCTATAATTGCCGGCAGGGCAATAACCGGATCTAAAAAGAAAGCGACCGGGATAAATAAGGCAACTGCCAAAGTCGCAGTCAGCCCGGGAATGGCGCCAAATAAAGAGCCATATAGCCCTCCCAGCATCAATGCCGCCAGACCTTCCCAACTAAAAAAACTTGTCATAATGGAACTCCCAATAAATAGGTAAACAGAAAATAAACGATCAGGGTACATGAAAGGGCAACTAATGCTGCCAGCCAGGGTTTGACGTTGAGAAGAAATCCGATAGCAAAACCAATCAGGCTTATCGAGCCAATAAATCCAAGATAAGGCTGTATAAAGGGATAAAGACCGGTTATAAATAATCCGATAACCAGTTTACCCAGGTTCAAAAGTGAAAAATGACTTTTTTCATCAGAGTCATCAGTAACCTTTGAGGATATGAATGGTGTGATTACCAGAATGATTCCTCCCAGAATAAACCCGCTTCCTATTAAACGGGGGAACAGAGCCGGGCCGGGATAACCTTCTTCAAGATCCGGGAAATTGCGGGTGTAAATCCAGATGATTATTCCAAATAACAAGAATAAAATCCCGCTCATTTGATCAATTTTGGTTTGTGTCATTTTCATTGTCCTATACCGGCATTTTTCATCATCGCACCGTTGATACTATCCTGCTTTGTGAGAAAGTGAATAAGTTTTTCTCCGTGCAGATATTGGATATTTGACCCTGCCTGGGACATGGAAGAAGTGAAAAGGGAATCTTTTGCCGCAATCATAATGGCAGAGTCAAGGGTAGCCCGAATGGGAGCCGGCAGATTTTTAGGAGCACAAATAGAAACCCATCCTCCAATACTCCAGTCGATTCCTGTTTCTTTTAAGGTAGGAATTTCAGGAAACTGAGGAAGTCTGTCTTCAGCCATAACTGCCAGGGTTTTGACCTGACCTGCTTTTCTAAGTGCATCCACTTCGGAGAGAGAGGCTGTGACTACATCTACACCTTCGGCTATGAGCTCTTGTAGTGCCGGGGCAGATCCCTGACTTGGGACCCAGGGCATAGCTGATTCGGGTAGGCCTGCAGCTTCAAGAAAACCAATTCTGGCCAGATCCCAAATTCCTCCCCGCGCTGTTCCTGAAGCCTGGAGTTCACCTGGATGATTGCGGATTTCTTCTATGAGTTCATCGATATTTTCCCAGGGAGCGTCAGCTCTGACTGTAATGGAAGCGGGATTATTGATCATCAGTGCCAGGGGTGTATAGTCCTGATGCGTAAGTTGTGTTACTCCCATTCGATGCATCATGGTAATTTCTACTGTAACAGCACCCAGGGTATAGCCGTCAGGCTGTGCCTGTGAAATTGCAGTATGGCCGACTACACCACCACCTCCGGTGCGGTTGACGACATTGACGGGCGTGCCCAATATGTTTTGAAGACTTGCAGCCATTGCTCTGGAACTCAGGTCGGTCATCCCGCCAGGAGCCCAGGGAACCAGAAAACTAATAGGACGGGAAGGATAGGTTTTGTTTCCGGGTTGGTTACAACTGAGAAAAATAATCGGGATGAAAATAGCAAACAGATAAAACAGGGTACGAGGTTTAGATAAGTTCATAGTAATTAGTTTTTACCCCGACAAATTAATAAAAAATAATGGGGCTGCCTTAATCAAAAGACAGCCCCTGAAAAATGTATATAAAGGTACTTATGGCTTTCTGAATTCAGCCTGATCTTCACTTATGCCTAACCAGGCAGCGACTTCTTCATAATTCGTATAGTCTACTTCCATTTTATTGACGGGAAAAGCGGATGCTACGATGATTTTAAAAATGCCTTCATAAGGAGTAGCATTTTTGTCAGTTGCCTGACTCTGGAATCCTACAAATCCTACATCATAGATAAAATCGAGTTTTTCAACATAAGCAGGGTCATGAGAAATAAGTGTATATGGCAGAGCAATCCATGGAGACTTGTCATCAATTCGGTAATAAGCCAGAACCAGCCCATTATCCATGATATCCTGGTCAATTTCAGGTACACTTAAATCCAAAGCCATATAGAAATCATTTTCTCCCGGAGTACCTACTTCAAACCAGTCAGATTCAAAAACTTCATAATTGATACTGATAACATTGGCATTGCCATCTCTTCCGGGAGAGCCCTGAGGTCCTTGTGGGCCATCTACTCTCACACAGGCACTTAAGCCTATGGATAAAATAAAAAGCGCGAATATTGAAAGCTGTGTGATTGGTCGAAAATTTTTCATAACGAAATGTGTTAGTTTTGTAAAAGAGAATACGATAAAGGTAAGTCGTTGATAGTCAGTAAGCAAGATCCAATGAGCAAGCGTGTATGTTTTTGAATCAGTAGTACCATTTATTCGACTATTTATGATAATTAAAATTTTGAGAATAAAAAAAGCCGAAGGCAAAAACCTTCGGCTTGCGATTCTGTTTTGATGTTTTTTTATAAAGCCAGTCCCAGACTAAAGGTAACCTGAGATTTCCGATTGGAAAGCTCATAACTATGACCTCCAATGGTAACTTCGTTGGCAAAGGCGCTTAAATTAGCCTCATAAGTCAGATCAACAATGATCTTTTTTCCAAGGTCAACCCCTACACCAGCTCTTAGGCCAACGCTGGATTCCTGAAGATTCCGTCCATATCCGGAAACGTTGACCAGTTCTGACATGCTGTTAATATCCATTCTGAAAACCGGTCCGGCCTGAGCGCGCAATGGCCCGAGTTTCGTACCAGCCATTACGGGAATTTCGAGATTGTAAAACCTTTCTTTTCTGTCGTCAGTACTTCCGGTTTGCTGATTGTTTTCTTCATAGGTTACTTTAGAAGTGGCAAACAAAAGCTCTGGCTGCACATATATTCCCAACAACTGAACACGGAAAAATCCACCTACAGCATATTCGGGGGTAGCGTCCTTAAGCATAATGCTTAATTCCTGAGGGCTTTGGCCATCTGCATCCAGAAAATCTCCGGGCTGGATGTCGGAAGTTCCAACACTGATCCTGGGGCCAATTTTGATTTTTTGAGCATAAGCGCCCTGAAGGAAAAATACGGATATTGCAAGTATCATGAGGGACTTGAACAGCTGACTTTTTCCTACGGTCTGATAGTTTTCGTTTATTGATTCCATTTGATTTAATTTTGAATAGATTTACATTTTCTTGTACGAATAAAACTCCAGTCTGGTGTGCTATATTGAACCGGGTTTTGGACTTCTGTACAAGCGTGTCGGTTTACTTATTATATGTGACGAATAGAGGTCAGGCAACCTGACAAGTTATTGCATCTATGTAAAAGACAACCAACCACTGGCATAGCGTTGCAAATGGAAAGAAAAATTTTGGAGATTTAGCGCTTTTTCTTTGACTTAGGATAAAGGTTCAATGAGATCTCCTACTGAAACGATTCCTGATGATGGACCTATCAGAGTCATTCCAAAAACTACCTTATCATCCTTTTTTCGATAGGTATTCAGGGTCTTTAATGGTTCTGTTTCTTTTACACCTGTATTTTGATCTACAGTAGTTACCATACATCTACCCCATTGGACAACGGCACGAAAATGAACTGTCCCTATTTTTATTTGACTCCATTTGTCTTCTTCATGAGGTTCTCCTCCGGAAAAGACAAAATTGGGGCGAAATCTTGTCATGGGAACAGGATTCTCCAGTTTCTGATTTAAATAATTCAAAGATGCTTCCCCAATGATCACATAGGGAAAACCATCAGCAAAACTGACAATTTTATCCGCAGCTCCATATTTTTCCTTAACAAATCGATGACTTTGATCAGGCATATATACCAATTTACAGGTAAGACCTAATATGTTGGACAACCAGTTGTTTAATTCTGTTGAATGATTTTGGTGAGAAATCGCAAGACAGATCTGGTCGAAAATCTGGACATTTATTTCCTCTCCTCCATCGGAAACCAATGGAACCCGGGCTGAACTACCATTTGGATGAGAAAGAATTAATTCCCTGTCTGTCAATTGTGGTTGGATAACTGCTATGGAAGGGATTTTTCGCTGGGTAATAAACTGGTTATGTTCATCAACAATCATCCATCTGCGATCATGCATTAACCCACGATCTGTTAAAGAAGATTGACTCAATTGAACCCTGCCTAAAGACTTTACCGGGTATATATTGATTTCCGTTAATTGCATAATTGAATATTGATCTGGTAAATCTAGGGAAAAGAATTATGAAATATTATATTAACTGTTCTTTTAGCATATCCTCCTACGATAAACTTTTCTATCTTAGCGCCTATGAATGAGGAACTGGTCTCAGCAACAGTAAGCATAATTAGCGAAGGTTTTGACAACTTTTTGCGTGATTTTCGGGAAATTACCGGTCGGGCAAAAATAAGATATCAAAACCGTGACTGGCATGGCCTGCAGGCTGATAGCCGACGTCGTCTGAATCTTTACAAAAGACAGGTCTATCGCATTGCCCGTCAGGTGCAGTTGACTATGGGAGACCATTTTAATAATCTGGAAACCTGGCGGGAAATAAAACCGGTTTATGCCCGTCAGGCTTTACAAAAGCCTGAATATGAAATAGCTGAGACTTTTCTGAATTCTGTTTGCCGGAAAGTTTTGGGGGACATTGGAGCAAATATTGATATGATGTTTGTTGCGGATGAGCATACCCAACGGGAATATCAACATGTGGAGTCGGTGTATTATTCATATCATCGGGAAGATAACAGGACAGTTGCCGATCTGGTGAGGCAGGTTCTTAAAAAGTTTGAATTTGATATTCCTTATGAAGACCTGGAAAGGGATGTCCTTTACATTACTGAGAAAGTGCAGGAGGATATTTTATACCTTTACCAGCCTGATGAGGAGAGTCGTCTGGATATTGTAAAGTCAGTATTTTACCGAAATAAGGGTGCCTATATTGTTGGACGATTTTTTATAGGAGGCAAATATTTCCCTTTTATTATTCCACTTCTTCATAGTAAAGATGGAATTTATGCTGATACCCTGATCACCGACCCCAATGATATGAGTATTATTTTCAGTTATACTCGTTCCTATTTTCTGGTGAATGTAGATATTCCCTCAGAACTGGTACATTTTATTAAGACGGTTTTACCGCTAAAACCTTATAGCGATATCTACAATTCCATTGGATTTAATAAACATGGCAAAACAGAACTTTACCGGCATTTTTTGTTGCACCTGGACAAATCGAATGATCAATTCATTATCGCTCCGGGAATCCGAGGCATGGTAATGGCGGTATTTACTCTTCCTTCTTATCATATTGTATTCAAATTAATCAAGGATAAATTTGATCCGCCTAAATCGATGAGTAGAGGGCAGGTAAAATCCAAATATAAGCTCGTATCCATGCACGATCGGGTAGGGCGAATGGCCGATACACACGAGTTTGAATATTTTTCACTTCCCAAAGATCGGTTTTCAGAAGAATTACTGGAGCATCTGCTTCAGGTTGCCGGGTCAATTGTGAGAGTTGAAGGGGAGAATGTCATCATTGATCATCTGTATACTGAACGTAAGATGGTGCCATTGAATCTATATTTGGATCAGGCGAATGAGGAAGAAATTGAGGCTGCGGTAGAAGAGTATGGCAATTGCATTAAACAATTGGCTGCTGCGAATATATTTCCGGGTGATATGCTCTTGAAAAACTTTGGCGTAACCCGTCATAATCGGGTGGTATTTTATGACTATGACGAAATTGGATTGCTGACTGATTACCGGTTCCGCAGACTTCCCGAACCCGAGGAGTCAGATGAGGTTTATGCTTCTACCCCCTGGTTTGCTGTCAGTCATAATGATGTATTTCCGGAAGAATTTAAGTATTTCCTGATCGGGAAAGAGAATATTCGGGAAGTTTTTTACCAACTGCATGGAGATCTTTTTGAGCCAAAGTTTTGGATAGATATGCAACAGAAACAAATTGACGGAGAAATTGTGGATGTATTTCCCTATCGTCGTAAAAAACGATTTTTAAACAGAGTAAATAATTAATAACCGAGATTCTTCAAAAATGGGTGAAAACCAGAAAATGAAAATTCTTTGCCTATGTACAAAATTTCCTCACCCTCCCAAAGATGGAGGTACCATGGCCATGCTGAGCATGATACGGGGATTTTATCGTGCGGGACATGAGGTGACAGTTTTGACCATGAATACCCCCAAACATTATGTGACGCTTAGTTCTATTCCTGTTGAGGTGAGGATTATGGCAGAGTTTCACGCGGTGGATGTAAATACTCAGGTCAATGTGTTTGATGCAATGGCCAATCTTTTTTTTAGCAGAGAATCCTATCATGTATTAAGATTTACTTCCAGGCCTTTTAGAGACGAACTTGAGCGTTTATTGAATCTCAAGCAGTATGACGTTATCCAGTTGGAAACCTTGTACATGGCTCCCTATATATCGACGATCAGAAAGATGAATAGTAAAGCCTTGATCTCTTTGCGTGCTCATAATATCGAAAATGAAATATGGCGAAGAAGGGCCCAAAACTCTACCAATCCGATTAAGGAGTATTATTTTTATGTTACGGCCAACCGGATCAGGAACTATGAGGAAATGGTGTTTTCCGCTAATCAATTTGATATGGTTATTCCGATCACGGGGAGAGATTCAAGGATTATAAAAGAATTAGGGGTAAAAAAGCCCGTATTTGTTTCGGAAGCAGGAATTGATGCTGACGCTTTGGACAAACGTGAAGTAAAGATGGAACATCCCTCTCTCTTTTATATTGGGTCTCTTGACTGGGAACCTAACCGTGAGGGGATTGACTGGTTTCTCAAAGAGGTATGGCCAACGATTAGCAGGACGTATCCCAAGGTGAAATTTTATCTCGCAGGCCGTAATATGCCTGAATCTTATCATAAACTGGCAAATGATCAGCTTGTTGTTTTGGGTGAAGTGGAAAATGCAGCACAGTTAATCAAATCCAAATCAATTATGATCGTGCCTATTTTATCCGGAAGTGGAATGAGGGTAAAAATCGTGGAAGGCATGGCTTACGGGAAGGCAATTGTCGCAACCACTATGGCGGCTGAAGGCATGGGCGTGAGACATAATCAGCATATTCTGCTTGCTGATAAGCCAGATCGGTTTATTAATGCTATTTCTGTTCTGATTGAAAAACGAAGCATGTTGGACACCATTGGATTTCAGGCACGGAAATTCTGTGAAGATCGATTTGATAACGACAAGATTGTAGGCCGTCTTCTCAAATTTTACCAGGATCAGCTTGGTAAAGGTAAAAAGTCCGGATAAAAAAAAACTCCCGCAGATGGGGAGTTTTGGTTACATGGCTAAATTTAAGGGCTAATTTAAAAGGGCTGAGTTTGATTGTTTGTTTTTGATGATGGAGATAGCTCCGGACTTTAGTCTGGAAAACTATCTCCAAATGGGTCCTCCAAATCAAAATCAAAGTCTTCGAGATTTTCTTTGAAAAAAGCTTCAGCTTCTTTTAGATCAAACTGAAATTCTTCCTTCAATTCTTCCTGGATCTCTTCGCTCCATTCCTGGTTAAGTTCCTGATTCATTGTTTCTTTCATTGGTGTTCTTCTTTAAGGTTAGGACCGATAGCGTGTAAGTTCTGTGTTTGTTGTTGTAAAAGTGTGATGTTTGTTGTTGCGTATTGTATCTTCTGCTGTGTGTTTGCTTGTTTGTAAGTTCTGTGTTTGTTGTCGTAAAAGTGATGTTTGTTTTTGCGTGTATTGTATTCTCTGTTGTGTGTTGCTTGTTTGTAAGTTACTGCGTTTGTTGTCGTAAAAGTGATGTTTGTTTTTGTGTGTATTGTGTCTCCACCTGTGCGTTTGTTTGTTTGTAAGTTTCTGTGTTTGTGTTGTTTAGCATATCTTACGCCCTGGTTAATCGCGGGTTTGGGGGATTTGTACAAGTGTGTATGATTACCCAACAAGCGATACGCCTGTGTTAACAAACGAGCAGAACAAATTCTCAGAAGCAGCCTATTCCCCCTGGCGTTGTCTTTTGAATAATTGAATACTATGATTCAGGGAATAATAAAATTATTATTTCCTGAGTACGTTATGGTTAATACTACCATTAACAATAAGCAGAGCGTTCTATCCGTATTATTCATGGTATAAATGAGTTACTTTTCCCTAATCGCTATAGATAGTCTCCTTAACACAGATCTATGCCCAATAAACATCTTCTTTCCCTATTACTTTTTTTATCTTTTACTTATGGTGCATACACTCAGTGTACCAATATTGTAGACCTGAACACCTGGATACAGGAAGGCTCGCCAGTGACTGGAAGCTGGGTTGTCAACCCTGCCGGGAGTTCTGTTATTCAAACGATTAATTATTTTGGTCTCAATGCCAAGCCCACTTATTTTGTGAGTCCTGATAGTTTTATTAATGTAAAAATTTCAGGTACCATCCGTGTAAATGCCAATGGGTATGATGACGACTGGATCGGGTTTGTTTTTGGTTACCATAATCCTTCAGGCTTACCAGATTCCAATAATCATGATCTCTGGTTATTTGACTGGAAAAAAGACAGCCAGACCTTATATGGATTTTTCGCAAATGAAGGAATGGCTTTAGCCCATATACAGGGTAATATTCCCAACAACTCCTATTCACAATACTTTTATGCCCATACCAATGATCCGATTTTTAATGTCGTGGGTACCAATTATGGAACCGGAACCGGATGGGTGCATAATACAAACTATGATTTTACTCTGGTTTACACCGCTACGAGGGCAATTATTATGATAGATAATGATACCATTTTTGATGTGGTGGATTGTTTTGAGCCAGGCAGATTTGGATTTTATAATCACTCTCAGGCGGAGGTTGTCTATAGTAATTTCTCTTATGAACTGATCACAAACTACGAAGTCCTGACTCCGGTTGTTTGCCCGGGAGATACAGCCAAATTTCTTTTTGAGGATGTCAGCTGTGGAGGATTAGGGCAGGGGAGCGCCAATATCACCTCCTGGACCTGGAATTTTGGGGATGGTTTTACCAGTAATCAGACGAATCCCAACCATATCTATAATACTTCCGGACTGTTTAATGTGGAGATGATTGTAACCGATAATATCGGTTGTATTGATACAGTTGTCAAACAAATACTAGTATTGCCAGTACCGGATGTGGATTTGGGAGCTGATACAACGATTTGTATAGGAGATACGCTTTCATTGGACGGCGATGCAGGATTTCCTTTTGCTACTTATTTGTGGCAAAACAATAGTATGGACTCTACTTTTGAAGTGACCGGACCGGGAACCTACTGGGTCGAAGCGACCAGTGTTTGTGGAATGGATCGTGATTCCATTGATGTCAGCTACCTCGGCCCGCCAACAAATGTCAATCTCGGAGCAGATACGACTTTGTGTTTTGGCGCAATTCTCGGCCTGGATGCAACCTCTCCTCTGGCAACTTACCTGTGGCATAATGGTTCTAACAATGCAACCGTAAGTATCGATGCTCCCGGAACGTATTATGTAACAGTAACCAATATATGTGGGAGCGGCTCTGATTCCATTGATGTCAGTTATATTGGTCCTCCAACAACTTTTTCCCTGGGAAATGATACGACTTTTTGTATTGGGGGAGGATTGGCATTAGACGTTACCCAACCCAATGTCAGTTATTTGTGGCAGGATAATACAACGAATCCTGTTTATAATATCACTTCATCAGGAACTTATTATGCAACCGTTTCCAATATCTGTGGACAGGAAACAGATACCATTCAGGTTACAGTTTTAAACCCTCCCTCACCAGTCAATTTTGGAGATGATACGACTTTATGCGATGCTGCTTCCCTTCTGCTGGATGCAACTCAGCTCAATGTAGAATATCTCTGGCATGATAATACAGTGAATCCAACTTTTACAGTTACACAACCCGGAACCTATTCCGTAGTCGTTTCCAATATCTGCGGACAGGAAGGAGATACCATAAATGTTTCTTATGAAAACTCGCCATTAATTGTAAGTCTTGGAAATGATACAACTCTTTGTGAGGCTACCTCTCTTTTGTTGAATGCCTCCCAGGCAGGGAATGTTTCTTATCTGTGGCAGGACAATTCGACAGATCCTACCTTTAATGTAGCCGCAGCAGGTACTTATCAGGTTACAGTGAGCAATATTTGTGGTAGCGAAACGGATGATATCAATATCGGAATCCAGACTGCACCACTGCCTTTTACCCTGGGTAGTGATACCATGCTTTGCAATGGTGTTATAATGCTCCTGAATGCAACCCAGGCTGGTGTTTCCTATCAATGGCAGGACAATAGCAGTGAACCAACTTTTACCGTTGATGGACCTGGTATTTATATGGTAACTGTGGCGAATGACTGCGGGCAGGAATCCAGTGCGATTGCTGTTGATTATATCGCGCCTCCGCAGCAGGTATTTCTGGGTTCGGATACCTCTGTGTGTGAAGGAGTGCCATTTATTTTGGATCCCAAACAACCTGGTATGAATTACTCCTGGCAGGATGGTTCTGACTCTTCAACCTATGTCGTTACAGAAACGGGGATTTATCGGGTGATGGTTTCCAATCAATGTGGCGAAGAAAGTGGTAGCATTGATGTTTCATTTCGACCAGGACCAGATCCCATTTTATTTGCTGCCGATACCATTATTTGTGATGAGGAAGAATTATTCCTGGATGTTACCTCCAATGCAGCGGGAATAACCTATACATGGCAGGATGGATCCAGGCTGCCAACCTATACGATCAAAACTCCCGGAGTTTATCAGGTAATGGTTGAAAATGATTGCGGGCTGGAATCGGGGGAGATTCAAGTGAGCTTCTCTGACTGTGATTGCACCGTCTTTCTGGCTAATGCATTCTCGCCCAATGGTGATGGAATCAATGACTTTTTCAGGGTCTCTTATGATTGCGATATTCAAATGTCGAATCTGATCATCTTCAACCAATGGGGGAAAATCGTATTCCAGTCCAATGATATTAATGCGGAATGGGATGGTACCTCAAAAGGAAAAGCCCTGCCTGAAGGAGCATATACCTACTTTTTTACCTATACAGGCATGGAGCTGGATCAACAATTAAATGTGCCTATGAAAGGTTCGATTGTTTTGATCAGATAGAATAGATTAATAAAGTTGAAAGTCAGACCTTCCAGGTTTTCAAAATCTGGAAGGTCTCATTTTATATTGTATCTTTCTGAAAAGATCAAAAGCGAATGATGAAAATTCAATCCGCAGAACTCCTCGAATACGGGATTTTTAAAAATAATCAACCTTCTACCGAACAGGAAGTAGACGAAAACAGCCCCTCAGGTTATTTTCTCTGGACTGATGAATTGGTCCTGGAACTTCAGACCAATCGTATTCTGATTCGTGAAGGTATGCGGGTAGGGATTAAATACATTCTTCATGGAAGAAAACCCGGAAAAATGGTATCTTATACCTGTCGTATTCAACATCCGGAAATGATTTCCCCACTGAATCAACAACCTTATACCGAAATTCTGGACCATCGGCACGAACCTCTGGGAGAAGAATTATTCGATTTTTTTGAATTTGATGATGAGGATATTCCGGTAGCAAGAGGGGAATGGATTTTTCAGATTTTGGAGAAGGAGAGGGTTTTGTTGGAGCAGCGGTTTGAGCTGAGATAAGGGAATGATGACAGCTTAATAATATTTCTTAGCATTATTAAAGAAACGTAATTAACATGAAAACCTCTCAATTTATCTGCTTCGCCACATTATTATTTTTAATGGGATGTGATTGGTCATTATTTGACAAACCAGAAACCCCTGATGATCCCTTGTATTTAGATAATCCTATTGATTGGGAAAACCCACTTCCTGGCCAACAAACGCTTTACCGGGGTTATCTTTCTACCTGTGATAATTATGATGCAGACTTCACATTTACTAATGACACACTTATTCTCAAAGTGTTGTCTAAAGATGGAGAGCTCTACTTTGCAGAATCATTTACCGTACATTCTTCTATTTTTCAGTCAGGAGTAGCTACAAATGCGGTTGTTTATCAGGTTCTTGAAAGTGATCACGCGATTACTATTAAAGATAGAAACCTATCGTACTTATTCCATTTTACTGACACAGAAAGATTCCTTTTTAATGCTGATATGGATCGTTATTTCACCCAGTTTGGCTGCACGATATGGCCAGATACTATCATTGACCCAATGCCTGTTTTTTCAAAAACGATAATTGGGAAAATTCCTCATTTTAAAGCGGGTGATTCCTATTTTGAAGACTTGGTCATATACAGCAATTATATAGGAGAAGATGGATTTATACTTTTTAAACAAAATACAATGGTTGTAAGCCACTTCTTAAGTGAAAACCGATTTGTTCAGGGCTGGCTAAAACTAAATTGAAGCATTGAGTAAACACTTGTGCAGCTTATCTGTATTCCTCTTCGTCAATAGAAAAAATCAAGGTCATGAAAGTCTTACAACTAATTACTCTCTCTCTTTTCTTTTTGGCGTATGGATGTTCTTCAGAAATCATTGATCCTTCAGATCGTGGGAATGAAGACCCGGTAACCGAAATCAAAGCTGTCGATTTTGAAAACCCCTCTCCAGGGCAGGAAACCATGTTTTTGAGGTACGAATCTACCTGTGATAGTTTGAATGAAAGTTTTCATTATACAAAAGATACACTTAGACTGGCAGTAATTGAAGAAGATGGGATTTTGTATTTTGAAGAAAGCCTGACTGCTGGTTCTCCAATGTTCATTGATAGCATTTTGCGGGAGCCGATAAAACAAAGATTAGTAGATGAAGAGGGGCGTATTTTAATTCCTGAAAGGCTCGAATCACCGCTATTCTATTTCTATGGAAATGATACCCTTCATTTACAGGCAGATAAGAAAATGCCTCTTTATCGGGTTGGATGCAGGTTTTTTAATTTCCAGGGACCTTTTATTGGCAATGATATTGGAGCCATTGATCACCTGTCTTTTGGCGATATAGAGTTTGATGAAAAAACAGTAGTATCATGTGTACCATCATTCTTCGAGATAGATGCCTACCTGATATATTCTGAAAACGAACTTTTCATGAGTCACACAGTGGTTTGGGGATCGGGAGTTCAGGGATGGACAAAACTGGAACAAGATTAACCCATTACCCCCCAAAATAAAGCTCTTCATTCAAAAAAGGAATCAGAGCCATCATCACCGCTGGCATATAAAGCGTCTCTCTGGTAATCCGATTTTTGGTCAACAGGCCAATGGCTCCACTTTTTTGCTTGGAATTGCTACTTCCGAAGACGATATCATCCGCTTCGCCTAATTCTATTCCTTCGTGAATCAGAGAGACAACCCGTGGAGGAAGAGCAAAAGCGGCTGTCCGGGCCTGTCCGGTTCCTTTTGTGGACAAGACTACAATCCAGGCAAAGGCTTCCATTCGCCCGTCTTTCTCTTCAATTCCTCCTTCTACGCCTACCCAGTAATCAGCGTCGGAATAAACCTTTTTTGCACCCTGAGCGCGATTATAGGCTCCCTGCCAGGTTTCTGTATCGGAAAATGGTTGGTCGCTGACCCCTGAAGGGATATTCACGCCCACCACTTCAAACGGCTGATCGGAAAACATTTTTTTGAAACCTTCCGTAACTGCCTTGATTTTGACCGGGTTTTGAGATGCGGTAATAATTTTCATGTTGCGAAAATAGAATTTCCTGGTAAAGGAAAAAATAAGCATTTTCCTGATTCAGGTTGCTTTTTTCCCGTTACAGAAATGTTTTTTTACGCTTCAGTATTCCTTTTTTTATCTTGGGGCTATTATATCAAAGAGATATGAATATAATCATTTATAGTTTTTTAAGCTTTTTTAGTCTTTTTCATTATCTGGGAGCACAACCGGCTATTTACACGGTTGATAAAGGGCAGGTATCATTTACCTCTGAAGCACCGCTGGAAATCATTAAGGCCAGTTCTGAACAACTGCGTGGAGCGATAAATATGGATGAGAATACGTTTGCTTTTGTAGTTTCTACCCGCTCCTTTGAGGGGTTTAACAGCCCTTTACAAAAAGAGCATTTTAATGAAAAATACCTCGAAAGTGATTTGTACCCGAATACAACCTTTACGGGGAAAATGATTGAAAAAATTGATTTCTCTACGCCCGGGGAATACAAACTTAGAGCAAAAGGAACTTTTACGGTTCATGGTGTGGCCCAGGAAAGGATTATTCGCAGTACACTGATTATAGAAAAAAAGAAAATGTATATCACATCTTCTTTTTCTGTGTTATTGGCTGATCATAATATTTCTATTCCTAAAATTGTCAGTCAAAAAATTGCGGAGGAAATTCAGGTAGAAATTCGTGTGGAATTAGAGCCTAAGAATAATTAACGAGGAAGCTGATGAATGGAGATTCACATGTAAATATCCGGGTAACAATTATTTTATTCCTCACATTATCTCTTGTTACAGTACTAAAAACAGAGGCCCAAAGCCCTCAATTTAAAGAGTACCTGCTTCAAGAGGATGGTAGGGCCAAATTAATGATTGAAGACCTTTCCGGTTTTTTGTGGGTCGGAACCTTCGAGGGATTGTATTCTTTTGATGGAGTAGAATGGGAACCTTATTCCCGGCAGGATTCTGGAAAAACGGAAGAGGTTACGGCCCTTTTTCAGGCTAAAGACAGCACCATTTGGGTGGGATATGCTGACGGGAAAATTTACCAGATAGATAATAACAAAATGTCGCCGTTTAGTCCTGAGGAAGGATTGCCTGTCGTTCCAATTACGGGTTTTCAGGAAGACAATAGTGGAAATCTTTGGTTTGGCACTTATGGGGAAGGAGTCTATTATTTTTGGAACGACCGCCTGTATAATGTTGACACTGATGATGGTTTGCCAGCGGTTGATATTTATGCAGTAAGCCGTGATCATCTGGGCAGAATCTGGGTTGGAACAGACAGAGGCATAGGAATTTGTTATTTGGATAAAGGAACAAAGAAGGTAGAAATTCTGGATACAGAGCGTGGTTTGCCTGATAATATTGTCAGAGCGATACAACCTGCAAAAGAGACACAGGGAATGTGGATAGGCATGTATGATGGGGGCGTAAGTTATTATGATGTGGAAAAAGGACGGTTTACCACGTATGCGGGCTGGGAATCTGGAACCACCAACTGCATTCTTCCTATGGGGAAATCCGTGTGGATCGGCACTGAAAGAAATGGATTAATCGCTCTGGAAAACGGCCTTTACCGCAAAGTTGCCGATTGTAAAAAAATCAGTTGTATCACCACCGACCGCGAAGGGAATATCTGGCTTGCAGATCAGACTGAAAAATTGAGGATGTCCGTTCAGGCAATTCGGCGTATTCCAGGGCTTGAGGAAAACATTCTGAGCATTCACGACGGTTCAGAAGGTAATTTATGGTATAGTACCGAGAAGGGATTATTCGTTTTTAACCGCTATCAGCAGGAAATAAAGGCAATCTGGCAACATTCCTTATTCAGAATTACAAGCATTTATGAAGATCGTACCCGGAATCAATTGTGGATAGGAACCTTGGGAGAGGGAGTGTGGAGGATGGATCTGCGAACAGGAGAAAGACAGTTATTCCAGGAAAAAAACGGATTGGTGAATAATCATGTGATGTCAATTGATGGGAATCAGTCCGAAATCTGGTTTGGAACTTTTGGAGGCGTATCCCGGCTGTTACTGAATACATCAAACTCTGGCTTTGAAAATTTTACGGGTCGTGATGGTTTGGGATCAGATTATATCTACAAAGTGTTGGTTGACTCCAGAGGCCGGGTTTGGTTTGCTACTGATGGAAAAGGAGTCTCCTATTGGGAAAATGAAATGATCCGAACCATTGATGAATGGGCTGATAGAACCATTCTCAGTATTTCGGAAGATCACAAAGGGACAATTTGGGCGAGCACCGATGATGGCCAGATTTATTCCTATAATGATCAAACCTTCCGGCTGCTTAAAAAATATGACACGAATGCCTCTATGGTACCTTCCGGCTTGGTATCGAATCAGGAGGGCAATCTGGTCATTGTGTATGCAGATCATGTAGATGTGTATTATCCAAAGTCAGAGAAACTGACCCGTTTTGATGAAAATTTGGGTTTATTACCTCCCGGTGAGGATTTAAATGTCATGGACGTGGACTCGGACGGCCATATCTGGATAGGGACAAGACAAGGCATTAACTGGCTGGATATCCCTTCAGAAAATACCATTATCCATCCTACACCCAGGATAAAGATGTAAAAATTTACCTGGAAGAAATCGGAAACCGTGATCCTATGCATCTTTCCGCTGATGAAAACCATTTGGTTTTTGAATTTGTCGGAATCTGGTATCAGAATCCTCAGGATGTAGGCTATGAACATCGTTTGATGGGGTATGACACAACCTGGGTGAAAACCAAAGACCATCAGGCCATTTTTGCCAATCTTGATCCAGGCGACTATCAGTTTGAGTTGCGGGCGGTAAGTAACCTGACGCATAACTATTCACCTGTTACTGTTTATCGGTTTCATATTCAAAAACCCTTCTGGTTGACCTGGTGGTTTTTGTTGCTGTCAGCAGCCTTCATCAGCGCTTTAATCTGGAAATGGATTAAGATCCGTGAGGAAAGACTGAGAAAAACGGAGCGCCTGGAACAGGAGAAAGTACGCTCCCGTTTTGAAACACTGCAAAGTCAGATTAATCCCCATTTTCTGTTTAACAGCTTTAATACGCTGGTTTCTATCATTGAAGATGATCAGGAGGTGGCGGTAGAATATGTAGAAAAATTGTCTGATTTCTTCAGGAATATCCTCGCCTATCGTGACCGGCAACTTATTACCCTGAATGAAGAATTAATGCTGTTTGAAGATTTTCACTATTTGCAGAAAAAGCGATTTGGAGATAATTTTCAGTTACAGCTGGATATTGATGCAGATCTGATGGACCGGATGATTCCCACGCTGACTTTACAATTATTGGTGGAGAATGTATTCAAACATAATGTCATCTCTCGTTCCAAACCCCTGTATATCTACATTGAAACCAAGGCGCCAGGATATCTGACCGTTAGAAATAATTTGCAAAAACGTAAATACGAACTTCCTTCCACCAAAGTGGGCCTTGAAAATATTGCACAAAGATACCAACTGCTGACGCAACAGGAAGTGAAAATCGACATTACTGAATCCGAATTTTCTGTTCATATCCCATTATTGAATCACGCGATATCATGAAAGTATTAATTATTGAAGACGAAAACTCAGCAGCCAAAAGACTTGAAAAACTGATCAAAGAAATTGAACCAACTTTTGAGATTGTCGAAACGCTTGACAGTGTCGAAGGGGCAGTAGAATGGCTGGAGAACAACGAGGATCCGGAACTGATATTTATGGATATTCACCTGTCTGACGGTTCCTCCTTTGAGATTTTTAAAGAAACTCATATTAAGGTACCGGTCATATTCACCACCGCTTATGATGAATATGCCATTCAGGCTTTTAAAGTCAATAGCGTGGACTATTTATTAAAACCCATTAAAAAACAGGAGTTGAGAGAAAGCCTGGATAAATTTTTTAGTGTTTATCGGGATCATTCTTCGGGGAATGCCGTCGATATCCAGCAGCTCCTGGCTTCTTTGAAAAACCCTTCAGAAGAGTTCCAAAAGCGCATTTTGATTAAATACGGTCAACATATCAAAGCCATTGAGATCAGTGAAACGGCATATTTTTACGTGGATTCACGAATTACCTTTATGAAAACGCACGGAGGAAAAAACTATCCGGTAGATTATAATCTCGATCAACTGGAAGGCATTCTGGACCCGAAACAATTTTTCCGCATCAACCGGAAATTTATCATAAATATTGATGCTATTTCTCAAATGTATGCCTATTCCAAATCAAGGGTAAAAGTCGAATTAATCCCTGATGCTGATGACGAAACCATTGTAAGTTCAGAAAGGTCTTCCAGCTTTAAGAAATGGCTGACGGGGATAGCCGATTAAGTCTGAAACCAAATATATCCCGATTCAGACATAGTTTTTCCTGTTTAAAAAAGTCTTTTTTCCTGGTTTGGTCTAAAAAGAGCACCTTTATGAAAAATTAAATCATGTCACAAAGAGTAAAATTAATCTTAGCAGGCATCGTGATTGTTGGAGTCATTGGAATGATTTCCGGAATCTATATGTATAATAAACCCCATGCTGATCTGACCAGTCAGGAGGCTGATTTTGTCATGCCTTCCAGTAGGCTGTTTTCGGAGTTTGAAGCAGATGAAAACTCGGCCATGGAGAAATATGCAAACAAGGTGATCGAGATATCCGGGAAAGTTCAGGAAATTACTACGACAGGTGAAGGGGGAACAGTCCTTGTTCTGAGAGGGGATGAAGATATGTTTGGGGTAAACTGCGCCTTTGAAGCCCAGGATGCTGCTGCCATCGAAGATCTTCAAACAGGCCAGGAAATTACCCTGCGAGGGCTTTGTGCGGGAATGTTGATGGATGTAAACCTTTCCCGATGCGTGTTGGTTGATTAATTGATTCAAGTCATTCCCCATAAATCATTTGCTTTTTCCTGAAACGATGAAGAACCCACATTTTTTCCTCCTTTTTATTTTTGTTGGTATGTTTCTTTTGACTTACACTTCTTGTGTACATGAACCCATTTTACCAACAGGTTTTCCTATAGATACTACAGGAAATCCCCCTGACACCACTCAGATAGATACAACCAAAAAGGATACAACTACCAGTTCGATTAAACTATGCGATCCCGATTCAGTCTATTTTGAAAAAGATGTTTTACCCATATTGATCTCTAATTGTGCCAAGAGCGGTTGTCATGACGAAATCACACGGCAAGAAGGGTTTTCCCTAACCAGTTATGAAAATGTAATGAATAGTGGAGAAGTTGATCCCTTTGACCTGGACGGAAGTGATCTGTATGAAGTAATAACGGAAACAAGAGCAGATAAAATCATGCCTCCTCCGCCCAATAGTGCCCTGGATCAGAGTGAAATAGATATCATTGCCAAATGGATTTCTCAGGGAGCACAGGATCTTAGTTGCACAGAGGATACTACAGGAGGTTGTGATACGGTTGATGTTTCTTTCTCCGGAACCGTTTTCCCCATTTTAGATACGTATTGTACAGGCTGTCATTCCGGTAATGATCCCAGTGGAGGAGTGAATCTGAGTAATTATGAAGGGGTAAAACTGGCAACGGATAATGGACGCTTATATGGAGCTGTCGCTCATTTACCTGGATACTCCAAGATGCCGCAGGGAGGGACGAAGTTACCTGATTGCGATATTGCACAAATCAAATCCTGGATTGATAACGGATTAAAAGACAACTAAATAGATTGAATAAAAATGATGAATAAATTGTCGATGAGTAATATGTATAAATTCGGTGGACTTCTGGGGTTAATGATTCTTTTTTTCACAGGTTGTTACTATGATAATGAGGAGGAACTTTATCCTGTGGTTACGATTCCCAGTTGTGATACAATCAATGTTTCTTATACTTCGACTGTGCTTCCAATTCTTGAGTCGGAATGTTATACCTGTCATGATCAATCCACCCGGTTTGGGAATGTAAATCTGGAAGGATATAATAATCTGAAAACTTACGTTGACAACGGACTCTTTTGGGGAGTGATTTCCCATCAAGCAGGATTTGCCATGATGCCCAAAGGAGGAAACAAACTACCCGATTGTGATCTGGATAAAATTCATGCCTGGATCAATGTCGGGGCTCCTGATAACTAACATGAAAAATTATTTATAAACCAATTCCTTAAAACAAATATTGTTATGAAAAATAAAATAATTGCTTTCTTATTCATGGCTATCGGAACGGTAGCTTCTCTCCATGCTCAGCGCCAGATGACACGGACCGGACATATATGGTTTATTTCCGAAACACCCCTGGAAACCATTGAAGCTCATAATAATCAGGTAACGAGCATTCTTGATACTGAAAAGGGAGATATCGTTTTTCAGGCTTTAATGAAAGGATTTCAGTTTGAAAAAGCACTGATGCAGGAGCATTTTAATGAGAAGTATGTAGAGTCTGATAAATATCCTAAAGCGACTTTTAAAGGCTCGATTATTAATCTGGATGAAATAGATTTTGATAAAGATGGAAGTTATATGGCTAAGGCAAAAGGTTCCCTTACTGTTCATGGGGTTGTATATGAGATCGAAGTAAATCCGGTTATCAAAATAGAGGATGGCAAAATTTTGGCAACGGCTGAGTTCCCTGTAACGGTAGCCGATTATGAAATTAAGATCCCTTCTGTAGTGCGGGATAATATCGCCAAAGAGGTAAAGGTTTTTGTGGATGTGAAGTATGAGGCGATGGGAGGGAGCACAAATTAGATGATATCTTTCAGACCTTAGCTATTTAGCGCAGGTTTCAAAAACCTGCGCTAAATAGCTAAGGTCTATGAAAATAATAGATAGAGGAACTTAATCGAGCTATGAAATTAACAAACCTGTTATTATTACTAATGATACCCTTCTTCAGCTTTTCCCAGGACGACCTTCTGGATCTGCTCAATGAGATGGAGGAGGAAAAAACTGAGTATACTAACGCGACATTTAAATCTGTGAGGATTATCAATGCGCATTCGATTGAAATGCCTGCCCCGGGGGTACTTCAGCTGATTATCTCTCATCGATTTGGACGACTAAACGGAGGACCTTATGAATTTTTTGGTCTGGACCAGGCAAATATGAGGCTCGGATTTGAGTATGGTTTTGCAAACTGGCTGAATGTGGGCGTGGGAAGAAGTAATATCAATAAGACCTATGATGGGTTTATAAAAATCA
>JAGQVA010000038.1 GCA_020438265.1 Bacteroidota bacterium | reverse complement strand
AAGCCTTCGGCAGAGAATAATTAAGCTACCATTTACTCACTTAAATCGCGTCTCTACAAATACCGCGATTACCTATTTCCCCAACACCTCATCAAATATCCCTTCCAGCCGCTTCGCCACCACAGAAGCATAAAAATGTCCTTCCGCATACTGGAAATTATACAGGCTCATATTTCGTTTGAGATGATTGTCTTTCAGGATTTTGTCAATTTTTTCCGCCAGTTCTTCACGGTTGATATCATTGAGAATCAGGCCCATTTCTTCATCTTTGAAGAAGTCTTTGATGCCTGCATTGGCGGTGGTAATGACCGGCAGCCCGCAGCCCATGGCTTCGAGAAGCGAGTTGGGCATACCTTCTCCATGAGAGGATGGAAACAGATAAATATCTGCATCATGAAAAGCCTTGGCTTTGGCTTGTCCCTGGACAAATCCCACCATTTTGACATCTTCGATTTGATTCTGTTTAATGTAGGTCTGAACCTCATCAAATGCAGAACCCGTTCCGGCAATGGTCAAAGACAATTCAGGATATCTGGGTTTTAATTCCTGATAACTGTCCATGATTTCAAAGATCCCTTTATTCTTTTCCAGACGCGCCAGAAAAAGAAGATTTTTGTCAGCCTTTTCTTTTTCCTTTTTGCTAATCCATTCAGAATCAAGCCCCTGGACAAGATCTTCATCCACGACAGTCGTTTCCAGATGAACAGGTTTTTTGAAGCCCCATTCCCGCACTTTTTCTTCAAATTCTTTGGCCAGAACAATCTTGGCGTCAGCTTTCATAAAGCTCATGTCCATGAACCGACGATATTTGCCACGTGCCTCTTTTTCAAATTCGAGGGACCAGCCCCGCCAGAAAACGATGGTTTTGACGGGTAAAAAACGGGTGATCAAAAAGAAAATTCCATCGCGGAAAAACCCTTTAAATTCCAAAGAGGGATTCAGGACGACCAGTTTAATATTTTTCTTTTTGATGGTGCGGTAAAAGTTGACATAGTCGGAAACCATACGTTTGATCGTTCCGATTTTTCCGGTTTGTTTTCCTCTTGAACCATAGGTAAAATAGGAGATCCTGGGAGAGAATTTTTCTTTAAGAGCAGAGTAATAATTGGATTTCCCGCCGATAATATTGAGGTCAGGAACGTTGATTAAAATATTCATCAGGAGAATACACTAAATTTGATACTCACTTATTGTTAATTCTTTCTTCTCATGTGGCTCCATTTCTGGAACGGATTTATGTTGTTTGGATGATTGATATACTTCTTTTGGGTAAGTCGGATAGATCATGACAACGATGGTCAGGGCCCAAACAGGTAACATGTACATATTCTCATAGAATAAATAGATGATTGTCAGAA
This sequence comes from Bacteroidota bacterium, assembly GCA_020438265.1. Lineage (GTDB taxonomy): Bacteria > Bacteroidota > Bacteroidia > J057 > J057 > JAGQVA01. The sequence continues at coordinate 15,019 of JAGQVA010000038.1, read as the reverse complement.
TGATAAATACCTGTCTGGTGATGGTAAACCGGCTGGGTTCTCGTCGGACTCCCGGAGGACGCCAGAAGAACAGGGAAATAACGAAAATCACATTTATCAACATGCCCAGCATGCCTGTTTCTGCAATAAAAAAAGACATGGAGGTACGGCCAACCTTCCAGTTTGGGTAGAGTTTGTCGAGGAAATTGGTAGCACCTGCAAAACTGGTCTGCGCTGTCGATCCGGGGCCTCGTCCAAAGAAATAATGTGCCGGACTTTTCTGAATTTGCTGATAGGCAAAAACAACGGCAGCACCTCGTTTCAGGCTTCCACTTTTGGAAAAACGGGATTCATCCGTTCCATCTCCCACCAAATAAGAAAACCAAAAAGCCGGGTCTGTGATGTTTTCTGCGTAAGTATTATCATCTGCACTTTCACCATAAGCAGCATTATGATAACCTTCGTAAATCGTGAGGATTACCATAAAAGCAACAATTCCAACAGCAATTTTTCCAATATGTTTGATGATCATTGCCGGCCCCATTTTGATTAATGCTAATCCCATAACCAGAATCACCAGTACCAGTCCTGCTTTATTATTGGCAACAGCAAGGGTCATAAACATGGTAAAAAAGGCGATCGGTTTTTGGAGAATCAAATGAGGGAGTTCATGATCTTTCAGCCAGTAAACAAATACAATACACATCGAAATAAGCTGGAAATATAAAAAGGCACCATCATCGATAAATAACCCTGTAACCATATCTCCACTCCCTATCTGTAGAGCTATGACAAAAACAAATCGTTGGAAAATCGCCATAAAACTGGATGCCAATCCGAGATTGGCAACAAAACCCATGATTTCGTCTTTATTATAAGTATCCAATACCAGCCGAAAAACTGCGAAATAGGCAAAAAGCATGATGTAATTTCGCTGGGCGAATATGAGTGAAAATATATTGGATCGGTTGAGTACCATCGACATCGCACTTACCAGCAAAACCCCGAAGTAAAGGATCAACATGCTTTTGGGAATATACATTTTCCGCACTTTAAAAACGGAAATGACAACCCCAATGGCTGCCAGGGCAAAGAAGTTTACCCAACCAAAATTAATGGGTCCTTCAATATCAAAATAACGGGTTAAGTAGGGTAGCGGAAGAAACGTAAGGATAAACGAGATCCAAAAAACTACCTTTTTTTTCTGAAGAATAAGCAAGCCTGTCAGGAGAACCACGATTCCACCTGAAACGATTAAGGCTTTCTCAATCATGTATTTACTTTTTTATACAAAAAATTCATCAGCTTATATTGTGGAACAAAAATCAGGTTCATCCAGAATCCCCTGCTTTTTTGCATCCATGAATGATCATAATAAAGACCCGTCTTTTTCGACGCTTGATTTTTCATGCGGTTTCCATAAATATCATGCGCTTCCGAGACCAGGTTCAGAGAAAAATCAGTTTCTCCCAGATACCCCAGGATTGCATTGAGACTTTTCTCATGCTGGAAAACCAGATCTTCATAAATGACAATCTGATAGGATATCTTATGTTTTTTCAGGAAAAAGTAAATCTTGAGATTGTGAATCAGCCAACGATACCCTTCAAAAATTGCGCCGCGAATGTTGCGGTTTTTCCTTAACCGGGTTTTGTGTACAGAAAGCAGCCAACTCCTGAAATCCCTAACCAGGAAAATGACCTTTAGCCGGGTGTTTTCAGGAATGTTTTCTGTGAAATAGGTTTTGAATCCCTTTAGTGTTTTTGACGCGTCGACGAAGGTTTTTTGAGGATATTTTTCGGCAGCCAGTTTCAGTACCTGATGGTATGAATTTACCGAGTCATTATTGGGAATTTGTGGAAGGATTTCACCCCAGAACTCACAATTTTCAACCTTTTCACCACATGAGCAGAGAGGCATGTCTGCCGTGGAAGTACCTTTTTTGAGTTTGTCAATCAGCATGGCGATTTCTCCCAGCCCAACCAGATTGGGATGCCTGGACAGAATAAGCTGAAGAAACGTAGAGCCGCTATGCCCCAATCCGAGTATATAAGTGAGCTTCATAGGATTGGATGAGGGCTGATTCGAGCTTATCGACGGCTTCGGTGATATTGAAGTTTTTGTTGGCAAAACTCTTGCATTTTTTTTCAAGACCTTCCTGTAACTGAGGATCTTCGATTAAACCTGAAATGATTTTTTTAATAGATTGAAGGTTGTGATTTACCCAACCCAACCCATGCTCCTGAATAATCTGGTCAGGATCAACGTGAAAAGAAAGTACGGGCACTCCCTGACTCCAGGCTTCGATAAAAGTATTGGAAAACCCTTCATAATCGCTTGTATTGACAAGCAGAATAGATTCCAGAAGCATTTCCTTGACCCTGGGTTGAGGAAGTTTTCCCATGATCCGCACATTGGGAAGTTCCGTTGCTTTGGCTCTGATAGGATCATTTCTGTCTTCACTGACTGGCCCAATCATACAAAACTGAAGCGAAAGCTCGCTCAGAGATTCCGCCAGTTCCAGAAACCGCTCCGGATGTTTGAAATCCTGCATTCGACCAATCCATAGGATCTGGTTTTTGCGGTTACTTCGCTGATCTTCCCTGTTATCTATTTGCAGGGGATGTGCGTTGTAAATATGCGTTCCACTCAAACCGAAATTTTGTTGAAGCAGCTGCCCCTGATATTTGGTCTGAACCAGAATGATATCCGTTTTTTTTAACGAGCGGATAAACATCAATCCATTGAGAAAGTGGAATAATTTGAGTAACGGCGAAGCGAAACGTTCCATTTCGCCCTTATAACTCAATTGGGAATCTCTTGAAAAAGCCCAGATGACTTTTCCTCCAATTTTAGCGGCATATTTGTTAAGCCAGTATAAATAGGAAATATTCGCTCTGGTGTACCAGAAATCAGCCTGTATCTTTTCCATTTGTTGCCTCAATGCTTCCCGGTTCGCCCATTTTTTATACCCTTTTTGTTTGGGAATTCCGTGAACAATAATTCCTTCCTGAATGGTAGTTTCCCTGTTTTTGGATTCCCGGATATAATGTACTTCCCACCCCCGCTCCAATAATTCCTTTGCCAGATAATAGCACTGAATTTCGGCCCCACCTGAGTATTCAAGATGGAAATGAGGCAAGACGAAACATATTTTTCTCTTATTCATAACTAAAATATGAAATGCGCTACGGGGGCTATCTTTTTGGGCATGAGGCTGAAAAAGGTATTTTTTTGTTCTTCCGTCAGAATCGGATTAAACTTCATAATGGTAAAGTACAGAATCACAGTAAGCCCTGCATCAACCAGAATATGGGTATGGATATAAGGTAATGCTACGGTTATTAAACCAATGGTCAGTCCGGAATTGATCAGAGATCTTATGACTGAATTCCAGGGAATTTGTACATCCACATGTTTTCTGACCAATACATAGATAATCAGGTTTTTAATCAAAAAACTGGCTGCTGTGGCACTGGCCATTCCTGCCGCTCCATAGAATTTTGCCAGCGGAATTCCCAAACCCATATTAAAGATAATTGAGACTTTCGATATGAGTAAAATCTGAGGTTTTTTGATTGCCTGGGTGACCATTCCAATCGGGATGGAATACAAAACCATAAAAATCATGAATATAATCAGAGGCCAGAAAGCTTCCTCTGTATAGGGCTTATGGAAGACATACATAATGAGGTCTTTGCCAACGGGGATGAAACAAGCCAAAAACATAAACCCAATGATGTTATTGGTATTAAAAATAAACTGAAACATCCGATTGAGTTTGGCTGCACTTTCTTTGCTATTATCGTATTCTGCAAAAAATGCCGGAGTAGAAAGAGGCTTGAGCATTTTTTCCGGAAAAAAATTGCCCAGTTTCCCCAAAATTTGCGTTGCCAGAACATAAATCGCCACCTGAGTTGGAGTGGAAAAATAGCCAATGATATACCTGTCAATATCAGTTCCTAAAAATGAAGTGCCTATCTGGTTGATATAACTGATCTGACGATATTCTTTTTCATCTTTGGTTTCAGTATATGACTGGAAAATGTAGCTGAATTTGGGAACGCCAATTTTGGCCGAGATAATAATTACACCAATGACCAGATTGAGGACATCCATCCCGGCAAAACCGATGATAAAAAACAGGAAATCACTTTGATGAGAGACTCCCCAGAAAATGATAGCCAATCTGATCGTTTGATAAACTACCCGCATGATCAGCAGCTGTTTCTGCATAAAACGGGCATTCATCAAAACCCTGGTATATATTTCTCCAAAAGTGGCTAATAAGGAAATCTGGTAAAAGTTGAAATGAACCTGATGGTTTTCCATCTTAAACAAGGGACCAAACCAGGGAAAAACGAAAATCAACCCAACGGAAATGACGGAAATCAAAGCCATTCTGACGAAAAATATCCGCCAGAATTTACGAGCTACCTCCTGATCATCTTTTACTGAGGGTAAAAATCGGGTGATATACATATCAAACCCCATGGCTACTCCAATATTGAGCAAAAATGGCAAACCCAAAAATAGCCCCATCATGCCAAAGTCTACCTCGTCGAGATACCGGACGAGGTAGACCATGCCAAATAGAGAAATCACCAGATTCAGAAGTGAAATGGCAATTGAGTAAGGCAGTGATTTTTTTACTTTATTCTTAGTATTCAAAACATTACTTATGAAAACTCACACCCTGATTCCGGGGTTCTTTTATTTGACTTTCAAGAAAGAATGTGTAGCAAGAGTAATATCCGAGAGCGAATGCTACTTCTGCAAATAGTTTGACTGATTCTTCTGCAACCTTATACCAGCCAAAGAAATATTTGGGATCATTGACTTCAAAGCCCGGGATGACAAAGTGAATATTGTGCAGGAAATCTATGCCTGCAGTTACAACAAACAAAACAAATCCAAGGGCAAAGTATTTTTTGCCATTCATGAATAGTTTGATATCCCGACGATAGAAATAAATAACTATTAACCCAATGATTCCATACAATAAAATGATGAAATCATCGATGCTGTCAGTTAGCATTGTTTCCTGGAGATTGAAAATACGATGGATTAACTTATCAGTATTCTCATGAATTTTCAATTTCTCATCCAACGCGAGAAAAACAAAACCAACAGCGCTCAGAAACCAGAAAAAATGTGATCCCTTTACATTGAAAAAATGAACTTGATTATCCCTGTTTAACAGGAGAATCAGAAAACTTAGCCCTGCAATTGCCAGCAAATTTGCTACAGAAGTAAGAGTTATTAACCCTCCTTCTCCGAAGGAATCTCCTGGCATCTCATCGGTAATCGTACAAAAAAGAATTACAAGAAGGTTTACACCTATTAAGGTTTTAATCCCTGTCTTTGTAATTGAAGGAAGCAATGGAATTTGATTATTAAGTAGAAAATAGTGGTATAAACCACACAAAAAGGTCAAGTAAGAATAAGTTACTGGATATTCTATCTATGTCTAAAGTCTGACCTTTTCTTTCTGGCTTTTATGCCATTCAACAAATTTCTCAACTCCTTCTTTAAAACTGGTCTGCGGCTGATAGTTTAAGAGTTTTTGAGCCAGCTTAATATCAGCCAGTGTCTGTGGTACGTCTCCGGGTTGCTCTGGCAAACGGTTGATATCAGCTTTTAGATTCAGCACTTCCTCAATATCGCTGATCAAATCTCTGAGGAGAACCGGATTTCCATTTCCCAGGTTGATGACTTCATATTTTGATTGTGTGTAATTGATCGCACCCATTACTCCTTGTACAATATCATGCACATAGGTATAATCCCGGCGTGTACTTCCATCACCATAAACGGGAATTTTTTCCCCGTCAAGAATCATCCTGGCAAATTTGTTAATGGCCAGATCCGGACGTTGCCTGGGGCCAAAAACGGTAAAGAATCTCAATGCGATAAAACGGATGTCATACAGATGGCTGTAAACATGGCCCATCAATTCGCCACTGACTTTGGTGCTGGCATAAGGGCTAATGGGCATCAATACAGCATCAGATTCACTCCAGGGCACTTTGGGACTAATGCCATATACGCTGCTGGAGGAAGCAAAAACAAATTGTTTGATATTGCGCTTGCGGGCAAATTCAAGCATATTCTGGGTGCCCTGTACATTGGTTACCTGATAGGCCACAGGATCCTTGATGGATGGCCTGACGCCCGCTCTGGCTGCCAGATGGACAATCGCATCATACTCACCCAATCCATCCAGCAATTCGGTATCGAGAATATCTCCTTCCACCAGTTGGAAATTGGGGTTTTGTAAGGCTCTTGCAATATTCTTTTCCTTTAAACTTCTGTCGTAAAAAGGAGAGAAATTATCTAAAGCAGTAACCTGGTAATTTTGATCTAGCAAAGTATCTACGAGATGGCTGCCAATGAATCCGGCCCCCCCCGTAATTAATACGCTTTTTTGGTTAGTAAAATCTGACAAAACTTAAGATTTAGTTCCTATTAGTGTTTTTATTTTATTTCTAACAGTCACAGATCCATTTTTGGAATTACCAGAGCCGTTCAAGGAGTTATTTGTATTTTTATCTGAATTTGTATAGTATGAGTAGTACGCGTACTTATTTGTTCCGGGACCTTTTTTCAGCCCATTCAGAATAATGTATAGATTTTTCAGGTCTCCGTTTTGAACCAGGTTTTTCATATCTCTGAGATATTCCCAGCGAGAGTGGTTCATGCGTACGATGTAAAAGTTTACATCCACATGCCTTGATACTATCAAATAGTCTGCCACTAATCCCGAAGGTGGCGTATCAAGGATAATATAATCATAAGAATTTTTCAAAACATCCAACAAAATCTTGAATTTCTTCTGTGCAAGTAGCTCTCCAGGATTTGGGGGGATGTGACCACAGGGAATAATATCCATATTGGGATTTTTGGTCTTTTTGATAATATCTCCCAACTGGGCCTGATCCGTGAGAAACGAACTTAGTCCCACCTGATTGGAAACTCCCATCATGGCACCAAGTTTGGGGCGCCGCATGTCGGTAGCCAAAACGACTACTTTATGAGACGACAGCGCGAGGGCATTGGCCAGCTGAATGGAACAAAATGATTTTCCCTCCCCAGGTATGGTAGAAGTAATTCCCACGATTTTTTTGTCTTTTTCCGGGGCCAGGTACTGGAGGTTTACTTTCAGATATCTGAAATCTTCCAGCAGAGAAGCCATACGCTGGCTGGTAAAGTCAAGAATATCCCTGGGCATACTGTTTACCTGGAGAATATTACCCACAATCGGGAAGTTCACCCTTTTCTCGATTTTCAGCGGATCTGTAATTTTTGTCTGGAAGGCTTCCATGACAGCAATAATCAGAATTGGCAGTAATAACCCTAAAATCAGGCATCCAGCCATGATAAAAGGGACATTTGGCGAAATCGGCTTGGTTCCTATCTGTCTGGCAGTATCCAGGATTTTACTATCAGCCGAGTTGGCAGCTTCTGCAATTCCTGCTTCTGCTCTTCGCTGAAGAAGGTAATTGTACAGCGTTTCGTTGAAGTCAAAAATTCGCTGAACTTTTACCAGATCTCTTTCATTTTTGGGGAGTCTGCTGACGATAGACTGAGCCTGATTGATCCGTTTTTCATTCTCATTAATTGCATATTCAGTGGATTTGAGAATGTTTCGGGCGTTTTCTCTCAATACATTTTTGTTGTGCTGAATCTGATCGTTAATGACCCGCATTTCGATGCTCTGATTACTGGACCCAATAGATTTCGCAATTTTTTCATTGCTTAATCTTTTCATTTCCAGAACCAGCTCATTGAGAATCGGATCGGAAATACCGATGGCAGAAGGTGCAACAATAGCATTGAGATTATCTGCTGAATCGAGTTCGTTTAATAAACTGGTATAATATTGATTTTTTACATTTAAGTCAGCGCGTTCTGCTTCCAGTGCCTGCAATTTACTGACAGCATTGGAGGCAGTCAGATTAAGATCGAGTGTGCGCTGGTTGCTACGAATGGAAGAAAGTTTTTCTTCTGCGCCCTGTAAAGAATCTGTTACCACAGCAATCTGATCATCGATAAATTCGATGGTTTTTGCTGCCATCATATTTTTTTCGTCCAGCTTTGCCTGGATATAGGTTTCACATAATTGGTTGAGAAAATCTACTTCCTTTGAAACAACTGTGCCCTCTGAAGACAATTCAATGACAGAACCTTCAGCATCACTCAGGATAATTTCCAGTTTTGCCGTATATTCTTCCGCTATTTTTCTGATGTCATAGATCTTAAAATAGAGTTCCTCGCCAGCATAATCACTGATTTTGGCATTGTCTGATTCCAGCAGGAGAAAGGAAAAATCCTCAGTCTGACATTGCTCGCCAATATTGCAGGTTTTCTTTAGTTCAATAGGTCGATCATCTACCTTAGAGACTGCAAGATCGGGATGAATAATGGAGTACTCATCAGCTTCAACCGTGATCTCGTAAGTGGTCTCAGAAAGGAATTTTACGTGGAAAGGCGTGTTGATCACCTGTCTTGAAGCATCATTGGGAATGATGACAAACGGTGATTTTTTATACAATTCTTTGTCCCGAAGACCATCTTCGACAAAATAGCCAATATTGAATCCCAGGAACTCCAGTGGTTTTTTGACCAGTTCATAAGACTTCAAATAAGTGATTTCATTCACCAGGTTTTTACGATTATTGAAAAGCTGTACGCCTTGTTCAAGGAACTGATTGGAGCCCAGGTTGCTGGCTTCCTCTGCCGGGGTATCAATCAACATACTGGCCTTTACCTTATAAGTCGGAGAGGTAATTTGTACAGACAAAATACCCAGAGGAATAAAAATCCCAAGGAAAATGGCAAAAAGATACCATTTTTGAGCAAGCGTCATCAGAAAGCCTCCTATATCAAGGTTATTACTTTCTGCAGCAGTGTATGTTTCTGGATTATTCAAAACGCTTGTTTAAGATCTTGTATTAAGTATGAGGTTTATAACGCCAAGAATTAGCGATAAGCTCGAAATCCCTACCGTTACGACTCTCGAATTGATATTGAATGATTTGGCCTTGAGCGGCTCAACATAGATGACATCATTGGGTTTTACATAGAAATATTCGGATATCATCAGATTCGGATTGGAGAGATCCAGATAGACGCTTTTTACCCCTCCGTTTGTTTCTCTGATGAGTTTTATTTTTTCAATATTGCCAAAGTCGGTAATGTCTCCTCCCATACCCAAAGCCTGGAGAATCGTGGTTTTTGGGTTAAATACATATAATTGGCCCGGTCTTGAGACTTCTCCCAGGAGAGTAATGCGGAAATTACCCAGTTTAACTGAAGTTACAGGAAGATTCAAATAAGGTTTGAGCCGATTGTCCAGTGAGTCCTGAATTTGGCGGGTTGTTAAGCCTTCTACCCGGAAATTACCGATCAGTGGCAACTGGATCATCCCGTTACCATCCACGCCATAACCTGTCAGATACAAAAAACTTTCAACTGCTCCGCCGCTGCCACCCCCGCCGCCACTGCTATTACCTGTCATTGAATTAAAATAATTCATTGTATTATTTTCAAAGCTGGTAACCTTTATGCTTAGTTGGTCAAAAGGTCTGACTTGATAATCGTCTTTGAGATAATTATTATGATAAACAATGGCATCCTGATTAAACGGGCTGTTATCTGCACCTTTAAGGGTGTCATAAATAACCGTTCTCAGGGGATCATTGGCGAAAACAGGATTTTCCTGGAGGTACAAATAATTTTTTAAGTTGACGCAAGAAGATAAGAGACTTATAGCTGATAAAAGGATTATCAGATTTTTGCTTACCATGTTGACTAAAATTTCAAATTGAGACTGCAAAGTAATACATATAGTTGTGGGGATAAACGAGGTTGGCGCTAGTGGTCATATTCTTCCGGTTAAGAGGTTGATTTACTTGTATGATCAGTTTTTTTAAAAGAGGAAAAATGCCTGATGTGTTAAATTTGTTTTTTTATATGGATATTCGCTCAGGAAGCAATAATGGCAGAATTATTGCTCTTATTTTTGCAATCAGGTATAACTATGGACAAATTGAAATCATAGATTTAAACCTGATCATTTAGAATGGAACTGCTGAATGCTTCTTCGCTCAAGTAATTTAATTACTGTTTCCTATTATAGAATAATGAACTGATTGGAACCATCTTAAAAAAGTTGGCCATGGTTACGTTATCAACAGATTTAAATTACTAGTAGGAAATTTATGAAGGTAAAAAAGCAGAGGATCATATTTGGATATATTGTCCTGGACCTCTTTCTGCTGCTCGTCTCGGCTTTATCGGTACTCTTTCTCCCTTATGTATTGGAATTAGTTGAATCTCCCCCCGTGAGTAATAAACGTGCATTATTGATGATTGCCGTTTATGGAGTAGGTTGGTTGATTACGATTTTTGCCAATAACGCTCAGGATATTTACATGCGAACGGAACTGCTCAAGCGGAATAAGGCGCTGATTATCAATTGTTTTGTGTTCGCCGGAATTGCAGCAACAATTATTCTTGTATTAGGGCTTAAGTATCATTTTTTGAAGCTTACCCTATTTGTAACAGGTACCTTTCTGGTACTGAATATGATATCCTTTAAAATTCTTATCGATATTTTTAAAGAGAGTAAATTTCTCAATTCCTTCGGTGCCAGAATGTTGGTTGTAGGTGCAGGTGAAAAAGGGCGGGAAGTATTAAAATTTGTCAATCAGAATAAACACCTCGGGTATAATGTGGTGGGATTTCTGGATGATTTTTATACAGCTTCAAACGGACTTAATTTGCTGGGAAAAGTCAATGACCTTGATACAATCCTTGAGGAAAAAAAGGTTGATGAGATTGTCATTACACTTCCTATTGAGAATGACCACCAGATTCGAACGGCCATTCAGTCGGCAGATACTCATGGCATTCGGGTAAATCTGATTCCGGAATTTCCCTATGAGACAAAAGGAAACTATAAATCCTACAGTCTGGGAACACTGCCTGTTTTGCAATACAGACAGATTCCGCTTGACCTTTTCCACAATTTTATTCTGAAAAAAGCCTTTGATTACCTGTTTGCCACAGCTGTAATCATTTTATTATTCCCCGTTTTTGCAATGATCGCGATTTTGATCAAAATGGATAGTCCGGGCCCAATTTTATATAAACCGATTCGAAAGGGGCAATTGGGACAAAATTTTGTCTGTTTTAAATTTCGTACGATGAAGCAAAATGACGATGCGAATGCCGGAACCCAATCTACGGTTAAAGACGATCCCAGAATAACCCGGGTCGGTCGGTTTTTGCGGAAGTTTGATCTGGACGAATTGCCACAATTTTTAAATGTCATCAAAGGTGATATGAGTGTAGTAGGCCCCAGGCCACATCGGGTGAATCTCAACAACGATTTCCGAAAAGTGGTCAGTGATTATATGATTCGTCATTATGTGAAACCGGGACTAACAGGATGGGCTCAGGTAAACGGTTGGAGAGGTCCTACGGAAACGGAAGAACAAAAACGCGAGCGTGTAAGCCACGATCTGTGGTATATCAACAACTGGAGTATTTGGCTGGATATTAAAATAGTCTTTTTGACAGTTTTTAGTCGAAAGAGCCGGGTAAATGCTTTTTAGGATTGGTCATATTTTCATAAAAATAATCGACCATTTCTTCCCCTTTTCAAGCACCCGATCAAAAGCTGCCTTTCGATCGGGTGTCAGAAAAGAGTATAAAAAATCCAGCAATTTTACTTTTTCTTCCATTAACCTTACTGGTAGATTTGATGGTCAGCATTTCCATTTGCTTCCAGATAAGAAATCAAATCAATGACTTCTTCAGCATTCAGGGCATTTAGCAAACCCATCGGCATTGGCGATAAAGCCGAATTTTCCCGACTGGCAATTTCATTGGCATTGACCTTTTCTGTTTGTTCTGGTGCAAATGGATTAGAACTGATTTCAACTACTCCATTTTCCTCCTTGAGAATTCTCCCGATATAAACTTTGCCATCTTTGGTGGTAATTTTTTGCGTAGCATACTGATCGGACACGGTTAAGCTGGGAGATATAATTGCATCCAACATATTCCAACGGGAAAAACGGGTTCCAATCTGACTAAGATTAGGGCCTATATTTCCACCCTCACCTTTCATTACATGACAAGCCTGACATAAAACAGCCCTGTACATTTTTTCTCCATTCTCAAAGTCTGGTTTATGATCCGAGTCATTCATCAGATTTCCTATTTCGCTTTTGATCCAGACCTTTCCGGGCCCTTTGGGCTGAGGCAGATTGGTCGTATAGGCTGCGGCATTGGAGGCAGGATATCCTGCATAAACTGCAAGGCTTTCCCGGTTTTCATCCGGAACCAAATCCCATGCGTTTTGACGCATGGCATCGAGAAATCCTTTATAACTCTCACCTCCTGATTTGGACAAGGCATCGTAGTACCAAAGGAAATATTTTTCTCTTAGCGCCGGTGTCCAGCCATGATCTGCATGACTGAGCGCCATTACAAGGGAAATGTCTCGAGCTGGTGGCAGATTTTTAAGCATGGCTTCAATCTGTGGTCCGTATTGTTCGCTTCGGCCAGTAATATTATTGGAAATATACGTTCCATCTGCATTGGTTTCTGTTTTTCCCAGTTCATTGATTGCATTTTCTACAACGGTTTCATTATCCAGATAAACCAATACCTGAGAAAGAATATGGTCAACAGCAGGATCATCAGCAGGGAAGAGAGGTTCCAGTTGTTTGTTGATGGTTGCTTTGACTTCCTCGCCAGGTTCTCCCATTCGAATAAATATAAGAGAATAAGCCCGTAAAAGACTGATTAGTTCCATGCGAGACAGATCTTGAGCATTGATAGCACTGAGAGCATTCAAAGCAAAAACCCGAAGATCGTCAGGTGCTGTACGGGCGAGCGCAATACTTCCCTGTATGATGGTATTGGGGTCTTTGGTAGAAAAAAGCTTGTCTGTCCAGTTATTAAAAGGACGGTTTTCAATGACTATTCTTGCTGCATACTGAAGGAAACGATCTTCGCTATTCAGGTATGGCCATGCAGTTTCGATTCCAGCATTATCATTATTGCTGAACAGAGATTCCAGCTCCCGGCGTTGTTGCTGCATTTCAGAGAGCGTATTATTTGAAGGAACCGGATCAGTGGATTCTGAACCCTGATAACTCACACGAACCAACTGAGAAGTCAGTCGTCTTCCTCCTGAAACGATATACATAGCGCCATCGTCACCGGCCACTCCATCAGCCATTGGGAAGGGGACACCCGCAAGAAATTCTTCTTTGGTTCCTGTATAAGAAGCACCGGATTCTTCCAGATTTACAAAATACATCGTCCCAAAACTCCAGTCAAAGGCAAAAAGACCTTTTTGATATTTGGCAGGGAAAGCCAGATCTTTCCCCATGACGACGCCCGTTGGGGAACCCTGACCAATATTCACTACTGGTGGAAGATTATCGGGATATTCTGCCAAAAACTTTCCCGAACCTGTCCGCCAACCATAAGCACTGGCACTGGTAGCATGGCATATTCGAATAGGCCGGTACCAGGGCATTCCCATATCCCATTCCATATCTGCATCAAAAACAAAAAGGTCGCCTTTGGCATTAAATCCCATGTCGTAGGGATTGCGGTAGCCACTGCTGACAATTTCCCAGTTTTCCCCTTTGGGATCTACTTTGGCTACCCAGCCTCCGGGAGCCCGGCGATCATTGGCGTGGCCACGTGGATCTACATAATAGGGGAATAATTGGTCTTCTTCCCATTGCGCTTCCTGGACGGCAGTATAATCTTCAGGCAAATCAGTATGATTACCTGCCAGCACATACAGAGAATTCCCATCCGGGCTCAGTAAAACAGCATGAGGTCCATGTTCCCCTGCACCCACCAAAGGTTTGAGAAGTTCTACCTGATCAATGATGTCATCATCATCACTGTCCCAGGCGCGGTACAGGCCACTGGTTTTTCCGTTTACTCCATCCCAGGCATTGACAACAATATACAGGCTGTTAAATGCCCAGAGGAGCCCGTTGGCATATCCAATCTCTACAGGAAGGGGCGTAACCTGAATTTCGGCAGAAGAATCACCTATTGCCGGAGGAATAATCATATATAAAACGCCATATTGGTCCGAAGCAATCAGACGCCCTTTATCGTCTTTGGTAATGCTTACCCATGATCCCTGTTCATGCTCCTCGGGACTGTAAAGATGTTCTATTTCAAATCCTTCGGGAAGCACGATCTGATCGATTTTTCCCTCAAGATTTTTATCGACAATTCCCAGCGTCTTATTTTCCGTTGGAGGAGTATTCTGGCACGCCTGAAAATACAGGGAAAGTACAATAGCGGTGAGTAGTAGTAATTTTCCTTTCATTAGGGGTAATTTTTGGAATTTGGCTGTATGATATCTGGCACAGGTTTTTCCTATAAAATTTCTCGGGAGAGAAAGACCCCGTTAGGGGTCAAATATTGGTAGCAAAGAATTTTATTCCCCAAATTCTCTCCAGATTTTGCGTCGTTACGACGCAAAATCTGGCAGGGGGGGGAACCTATGAATTTCTACCAATATTTCATCCCTAATGGGATAAGAATCTGCCGATTCATTTTTATAAAAAGCCCCGGTATCTGACAAATATTATCCCTTATTTGATTCTTTCTGTTATGCTTAGTTATGGTCAGGATTAGGGAATTTATTTCAGATACCCAGTAATATCAGGCCATCAATATACTAATTCTTTTTCGGTCTTCGCTTCCTGATAAGCCCTTCTTGTGCCACGGATGCAACCAATTGCCCACTTCGATTAAAGATACTTCCACGGGTAAAACCACGCGTATTGGAAGCACTTGGGCTATCAATGGCAAATAATAACCATTCATCAAAGCGAAACTCCCTGTGAAACCACATCGCATGGTCAAGGCTTGCAATTTGAAGTTGAAGATAATTGACCTGATCCTGATGAGGTAAAATGGCGGTAGTCAGTAAATGATAATCAGAAGCATAAGCCAGCATTTCCTGATGAATTTGTTTTTGAGC
>JAGQVA010000398.1 GCA_020438265.1 Bacteroidota bacterium | reverse complement strand
TTTTATGTGGGCACAGACGGTTATTTAGCTAAAAGTACGAATAATGGCCTTTCCTGGACGCGGATCAATGATGGCACCAGCATTCGTGAAAACTACGCAGTAGGAACCAGTCAATCCAACTGGATGCTTCACATGTGTGGTTCTCAGGATAATGGAACCTCTATTATGAATGAAAATGGCTGGATGGAATGGAATGGCGGCGATGGTATGGAAGCAGTCATTCAGCCACTCAATGATGACTGGATGATTGGTAGCTGGCAGTACGGGACACGCAACCGTACTAAAGATGGAGGGCAAACCCGTCAGGGAGTTGGAAATCCAGAAAGTGGTTCCGGGGAAGCAGACTGGATAGCGCCTCTTTTGTTAGATCCTAATCAGCAAATGAGAGTCTATCATTTTAGTGATAATATATTCCGGTCAGAGGAGTTTGGAGATGGTTGGGAAATGGTAAGTTCGCCCAATATCGGTATTATTCAGGGCGCTGCCATTGCTTATAATAACTCCGATATATTGGCTATTTCCAGAGGTTCAGCTCTTTTATTATCTCAGGACGCAGGTCAATCCTGGAGTACAATTAGTTTTAGCCTACCCGGTTTTTTTATTACTGATATTGGATTTGCTCCTAATGACGATAGCACCATCGCAGTTACTTTTGACCGCTATCAAAATGACAATCAGAAGATCTTTATCTCTCACGACCTGGGCAATACCTGGGAAAATATCACTTATAATCTGGGTAATATGCCTTTGCGAACTGTCGCTATCGATCATACTCCTGATGCCAATATTTATGTCGGAGGAGAAATCGGCGTGTATTATAAATCGATGAATGACACTGCCTGGACAGCTTATAGTCCCGGACTGCCAAATGTAGCTGTACGCGACCTGGAAATTCAATTTGGTGCCAATGCCATCAAAGCGGCTACCTGGGGACGTGGGCTTTGGGATTTTCATCTGGCTGGAAGGAAAGATTTTCCCGCTATTTTGAAAACCAATCTCGCAGATAATCCTACCGAAATAGCCCCCAGACAAGACATTGACCAGTTTGTTACTTCGGTCATTTCTTATGACGGAAATCTAACGAGTGTCTATATCCAATGGTCCGTCAACAACCATGACCTTGATCATACCATTCTTATGACAAATACATCGGATAGTACATGGGTAAGCCAAACGCCTATTCCCGGCGATCAACCCAATAATTCAGATGTATTTTTTAAGGTTTTTGCAGTGGGAGATAATAATGATACTACCGAAACCTACAGGTATATGTATAAGGTCAGAAGTTATTGCCCATCTTATGGCAATCAGGATTTTTTCACTGCTATTACCCAGGTTAGTTTTGGGGATATTCAAAAGTTTTCAGCGAAAGACGAAGGGTACAATGATTACACCCTTACGGATTCTGCGATTCTGGAAAAAGGAGGAGGAAAAACCTATTCCCTCAATGTCATGGTTAATACCAATAATGAGCCTTTATTATTAGCAAGAGCCTGGATTGACTGGAACCATAATAAAACTTTTGACCTCCCGGCAGAAGAGTATAACCTTGGTTTCGTAGCGAATGCTCCTCCCGGACAACTTACCAGCAATTCTCCTTTATCGATTACTGTTCCATCGGGAGCTCTTTTAGGAAAAACCACGATGAGGGTTTCTGTGAAAGGGAATTCTGTTCCCACGGCTTGTGAAACTGATTTTGATGGAGAGGTGGAAGATTACACCATTATTGTGGAAGAGTGTAAGCCTAATACGGAGGTGACAGCAACTACTTTTTCCTTATCTGTAGAGGAACCCAATGCTGTTTATCAATGGATCGACTGTAATACTGGCGCTGCCATTGAAGGTGCAGTAGATCAGGTTTTTATACCATCGCAGAACGGATCTTATGCTGTGTTTGTCGATGCAAATGGTTGTAAAGATACTTCGGATTGTTTTGTGATGCAGTCGGTGGGAATTGTTAATCAGATCTTTGCTAATCAGGTAAAAATTTATCCGAATCCTACTCAGGGAAAATTTACCATTGATATGGGTGAGATATATGAAAAAGTAAATGTGGAAGTCTCGGATTTGCGGGGAAAGAGGGTTTTCACTCAGGTTGTATCAAATGAAAAAATGATAGATGTCATGCTGGACGAGCCAGCAGGCGTTTATTTACTGAAAGTAGAAGTAAATGGAAAACGAGGCGTTTTTAAAATAGTGAAAGAATAACAAAATTGTTCTTGAAGTTTTTGAGCTTTAGGTCAGCAAATAGTGGCATAAATAAGCGATGTGATGTCACCCTGAGCGAAGTCAGCGAAGCGAAGGGCCTTAGTACTAAAATAACCACTCAAATGTCAATAGACCCTTCGACTACGCTCAGGGTGACAATCCTTACTAAAGCCTTCGGCAGAGAATAATTAGGGACCACTTGCGAACCTAAAGCTCAAAAACTTCAGGAATAAAATCATTCCTACTGAAACACCCGCACATAATCCACGACCATTTCCTGAGGGAAAACAGTCGTGCCATCCGGAGGTCCCGGCCAGTTTCCACCCACGGCAACATTCATGATAAAAAAGAAGGGAGCGTTGAAGGGATAACCATTATCCTGTTTGGCAAAGTTTTTAAACAGTTCATTGTCCAGATACCATTGGATCTTGTCCTTTTCCCAGATTAAGGTATAAACATGAAATTGGTCGGAGAGATCTCCACTGCTTATTTTTCTGCTGCCAGTAGTAGTTGCATATCCATTATTATCATAATGAACTGTGCCGTGGGTGGTTGCGGGTTCATGTCCCACTACTTCCATGATGTCAATTTCTCCGCATTTAGGCCAGCTAACATCATTGATATTAGCTCCCAGCATCCAGAGAGCAGGCCAGATTCCTTGTCCTTTGGGTAATTTTGCACGAATATCAATTCGCCCGTAAGTTAATTCTACCTTATCCTGAGTAATGATTCTCGCAGAGGTGAAGACATTATTTCCTTCATCGCGGGCAGTAATAGTTATGCGTCCATTCTCCAGTTTGATATTCTTTTCTTCATTGGTGTAGATTTCCAGCTCATTATTTCCCCATCCACAAACGCCCTTATCACAACCATCGCCTAGTTCATAGGTCCAGTCTTCTGTATTCAGCTCATTCCCATCAAATTCATCAGCCCAAACCAGGTTCATCGAAGGGTACGTGTCTGGCGTGTAAAACCCTTCTGCATCTGTAAGAATTTCTTCAATCACATCTTTGTCTTCGATAATAATACTGATTCCAAATTGCTGCCCATTTACTGATAAACTCAGACTCAGGGATTCTTCCAGTTCCAGATATGTGTCGCCAATAATTTCAAAACTAATCGTCTGGCTCAACTCCTCAGGTGTAAATTCAATGCTCCCGTCTGTCGCTTCAAAATCCTGTCCTTTGACTGCGGTAAGCTCCATCCATGTGTATTCCGCCGTTACAGGCTGGCGAATATTCCCCTGTAAAGTAAGGGTAAGATCGACGGTCGTATTGGTATTCCCTTCTGTAAAGAGAGACTGGGATGCAGATATCCCTGTGATGGTTTCAGGTTCTTCGGATTTGCAGGAAAAACCTGACAGTACCAAAATAAAAATGTAGAAGTAGTTGAGTCTTTTCATAAGAGATAATTGATGTTTGGTTTATAAACAAATTTACAAGAATTGATCAGAAATTCAGGTATAACCACTTGTCAAAAATCCAATCGATTCAATCATGATCAAAAAAGAAGCAACTTTTTTCATTAAATATTGTTTTTACTTTGAAATACAAAGTACTTTTTATACTTTTATCCGCAACACCTTTTTATTCTCCATGAAAAGACTCTTCGACATTATATTTTCTCTGATAGCCCTGGCGATATTTGCTATTCCGGGAACTGTTATTGTACTTTTTCTCATCATTAGGGAAAAGCATAATATATTTTTCAGACAGGAAAGAATAGGAAAAAACAAATCTCCTTTTGAGATTCTGAAATTTCAGACCATGGTCGATGAAGTACCAACCCGCACCGGAAAAGTCCTTCGCAAAACTGGTCTCGACGAAGTTCCACAATTTATCAATGTGCTTAAAGGAGACATGAGCATTGTTGGGCCAAGGGCCTTAACTGATTATGATATCCAAAGACTTAATTGGGATGATGACTTCCACAAACGGAGGTGGAGTGTAAAACCGGGAATTACCGGTTATGCTCAACTCTATGGAGGACAACATCGAAAGACCTCGTGGTTTTGGGATACTTATTATCTCCGGAACCACCATGTATTCATCGATTTTGGGATCGTTTTTCTCTCATTTATGATGAATATCTTCGGTAAAACCCGCATTCGCAGACTCGTTTTCCAACAAAAAAATCTAAAATAACCATGAAAGTAAAAATGATCCTTCCTGCACTGGCTGAGGCTGAAAGTCCCTTCTGGCGACCGATTAAGTATTCTCTATTTCCCCCTTTAGGACTGGCTACGCTCGCTGCCTATCTTTCTCCTGATGATGAAATTGATCTACAGGATCAGCACGTGGAAACCCTGAAACTCGATGATAATCCCGACCTGGTAATTATTCAGGTGTATATCACCAATGCTTATCGCTCCTATCAGATTGCCGATCATTACCGGGCCAAAGGTGCTTATGTAATTTTGGGAGGACTTCATGTCACTTCTCTTCCAGAGGAAGCGGAAAAACATGCCGATACGATTTTCCTCGGACCAGGGGAGGAAACTTTTCCGCAGTTTCTCAAAGACTTTCGCAATAAAACGCCAAAGAAAAGGTATTTCTCGGCAGTCAGAACTTTGGAAAAAATTCCTCCAATCAGAAGAGATCTGATCAAACGTAACCGTTATCTGGTACCCAATTCGATTGTTGTAACCCGTGGTTGCCCTCACCATTGCAGCTTTTGTTATAAAGATGCCTTTTTTGAAGGCGGGAAAACTTTTTATACTCAGTTGGTGGATGATGCGCTGGCTGAAATTGATCGTTTGCCAGGACGACATCTCTATTTTCTGGATGATCATTTACTGGGAAATGGCAAATTTGCGAGAGGTTTGTTTGAGGGGATGAAAGGTATGAATCGGGTTTTTCAGGGCGCAGCAACAGTAGATTCTATTTTGCGGGGAGATTTGATTGAAAAAGCTGCGGAAGCAGGACTAAGAAGCCTTTTTGTGGGATTTGAGACTTTTTCCCCTGAGAATTTAAAACAGAGCAATAAGAAACAGAATCTGAAAAAAGATTATGAAGCAGCAGTTAATCGCCTCCATTCTCTGGGCATAATGATTAACGGAAGTTTTGTTTTCGGGCTGGACAGTGATGATCAGGATGTATTCAAACGAACTGTTGACTGGGGAGTCAATAACGGGATTACAACATCAACTTACCACGTTTTAACTCCTTATCCAGGCACCCTTTTATTTAAGGACATGGAGAAACAAGGACGAATCCTGACCCGAAACTGGGATCTTTACGATACACGTCATGTGGTTTATCAGACTACCAAACTTTCTGCGG
>JAGQVA010000397.1 GCA_020438265.1 Bacteroidota bacterium | reverse complement strand
AGCGTTTTTGGATCGTAAAGCCTGCCATTCATCATGACATGACTTATTTTTTCAGAGTTCTGGATATTTTCCAGCGGATTGGCATCCAGCACGACCAAATCGGCCAATTTCCCTTTGGTCAAAGATCCCAAATCATGGCCCATACCGATATAATCAGCACCGTGTTGCGTGGCAGCTCTCAAAGCTTCCATAGGTGTCATCCCTCCCATTTCCAGCATCCACAGTTCCCAGTGAACTCCCAGTCCCTGAAGCTGGCCATGGGCGCCCAGCTGAACCCGACCTCCTGCATCCAACAGGGTTTTACAACCACGGGCATTTTCTATAAATCCCTGATCCCACTCTTCTTCGGGTAACATTTCCCGGCGACGAGACCGGGAATCAATCATTCCCCTTGGGGTAAAAGTCAACAGAGGTTCTTTTTCCCATACATTCGTTTTCTGATACCAGTAATCTTCTCCCCAACGGCCACCATACCCAACAATCAGCGTAGGGGTATATCCCGTCTCACTGGCTCCCCACAATTGAGCCACATCTTTGTAATAAGGATTAACAGGAATGGAATGCTCTATACCGGTATGTCCATCCAGAATCATGCTGAGGTTGTGATAAAAAGTCGATCCTCCTTCAGGATAAACCATCATTTTGAGCTTTCTGGCCGCCTTAATCACTTGCTGACGCTGATCCCTGCGAGGTTGATTATAACTTTTTACAGAAAAAGCCCCTACTGCTTTTAACCTTCTCAAGTGTGAAAGTGCATCTTCATAGCTATTAATCACCGCTTTAAAATCCCCGTCAGCTCCGTATAAAATGGTTCCGGTAGAATAAATTCTCGGGCCGGTCATCATACCAGATTTGACCATTTCTGACTGACTAAAAACCATTTCAGTATTATTGGAAGGGTCATGGGTTGTGGTTACTCCGTAAGCCAGATTGGCGAAATAAGACCATTGTTGCTGGGGAGAAATCCCCATGCTCCCGGCACCTAAATGAGCGTGTACATCAATTAGCCCCGGAATGATCGTTTTTCCTTCACAGTCTACCACATGTACACCTGAACCAAATGACTTTTCTCCTGCTTTGACTTCTTCAATTCGATTATCCTTTACCAATACATATCCCTTTTCAATCACCTGATCTCCTTCCATCGTGATGATCCTTGCATTGGTGAAAGCCACTTTTCCTTTTGGCATATCTGTAGTTAGTTCCAGTCCCAGTTTTACTCCCGTGGTATCAATTGCGGGAAGACTGTCAGGAGCGCCTTCTACAAACTCAAAACTGTTCTTAATTTCACGGGTAAAGTATTCGGGACCTAGTACCCAGTGGAGTTTTTCACTATCTCCTGACCAATGCAAAGAGGTTCCTGCATCACGGGAAACCTTTTGAATCGGTACAGAACGAGTGCTGGCAGACAAATTAAATGCTTGCCCTGTCTTGGGAAAAGGAATGATATAAGCCTGAAATAATTCTGTAAAAGCCAGCCAGTTTTCATCAGGGCTGGGGACAAATTGATTGGCATAGGTAGAGGTGAATAAGGTCTGTATTTCTTTGGTTTCCAAATTCATTGCCTGATAACCTCCACCCGTCAGGAAATAAATCTTTTTACCATCCTTACTAAATTTAGGATCATCTCCTCCATCGTGTACTTTTTTCACATTATCACCATTAGCGTCCATGACAAATATGCCCGTATTACGCCCATGGGTAGATCCTAATACATAACTTCCTCCACTTTTCAGAAAGACAATTTTTTGTCCGTCGTGGCTAAAAGAAG
This sequence comes from Bacteroidota bacterium, assembly GCA_020438265.1. Lineage (GTDB taxonomy): Bacteria > Bacteroidota > Bacteroidia > J057 > J057 > JAGQVA01. Next base: position 3,726 of record JAGQVA010000397.1, on the reverse strand, counting down.
GGCTGTGGTAATATCCCTTTTCACTTGTCAATTTTTGTCCTGCCTGGCCTGCTGCAGAAGCGGGTATCATATAAACAGCTCCTTTATCTACATCACTCCATGTAGTATAAATAATGGTTTTTCCATCCGGGCTAAAAGCCGGGGCAAATTCAAAGTGGCTGTCTGAAGTCAATCTCTGCGGTTTGCCTTTAGGCATGGATTTGATGTATAGATGCCCCGCAGCATTAAACACAACTGATTTTCCATCCGGAGAAGTAGTTACCTGACGGATCATTTTGGCTTCAAAGGTTTTGGGAGCAACATCCTGCTTAAAAACCAGGCCTGTCTCTACAGTCTGTTTCACTTCTGCTTCAAAGGGAATTTCTGTTCCTTTGAAAGTTGCTATATCTACTTTCCAAAATTTTCCCTTACCATAAATCACAATATATTTTCCATCTGGTGTCCATGCAAAATTGGGGTAAACGCCAAAAATCGCCCAGGTCTCCTGCTGGTCTTTGGACAAACCGTCAAAAATCGGCCATTCTTCTCCTGTAGCCAGATCCTGAAGGTAAAGGACACTTTGATAACGCACTCTTTTGACAAAAGCCAGGGTTTTTCCGTCAGGAGAAATGGTTGGTCTGCACGCGCCTCCAGGTCCACCGGCCATATTTTCTACCTCGCCATTTTCCATGTTGTATCGACGCACCATATAGATCGATCCATTGGGGTCTTTATTATACTCAAAGTATCCTCCTGGTGTCATGTCTTCACTGAAATACACATATTTCCCATCAGGAGAAACAAAAGGTTCACCTGCGTCTTTCTGATCATTCCTTTTTTTGGTTAGCTGAATGCCAGCACCACCGGTGATATGATACATCCACATCTCACCGGCGCCGAGAGAACGAGTTGCCGTAAAATGTTTACGTGCGACAAAATATTGCCCATCGGGCATCCAGACAGGGTTATTGAGCAGACGGAATGATTCCTTTGTCAATTGTTTCTGCTCTGATCCATCCACATTCATTACCCAGATATTGTCTCCGCCTCCACGATCGCTGGTGAACAGGATTTGCTTGCCATCGGGGCTAAACCGGGGTTGAATCTCAAAGGACGAACCACCAGATATGAGTTTGGCTTTTCCACCAGTAATTGGCATGGTATAAATATCTCCCAATAGATCAAAAACAATGGTTTTGCCATCAGGACTCACATCCAGATTCATCCAGGTTCCCTCATTAGTGGTAAAATTTATCTCTTTATGAGGCCCCTGAGGAACGGAAACGTCCCATTTGTCTTTCTGTGCCCAAAGTGAAAATCCCAGAAAATTCAGGATCAGAAAGCTAATACAGATTCGTGAAAGGAATAACATTCGCATAAGGAATAGATGTCTTTAATATGGAAACAAAAATTGGTTTACAGAAGATCTTGCCTAGATCTAAAGCCTGACAATTTACATATTTTATTTTCATCTATTACAACCCCTTATTCTGTGTTCTGCACCTTAGTGCGTTTAGGAAGAGACAAATTCCTGAAGTAAATTGCCAAAAATTTCAGATGATCAATCCATGAGATGGTTTTTGAATATATTTTTTCTTTTGACTTTTGCCTGTTTCATGAGTATTCAGGCAGAAGCTCAGATTCAACCCAGAAAGGTACAGACTCAACCGGTTAAACCGACACCGAAGTCTGATACCACAAAGGTTAAACGGGTTCAGATTATCAATTCTGACCTGTTAACCTATCTTCAGAAAAATGGAATTGGTCTGCAAAAGCTATTGGGAGATGTACAACTTAAGCAGGATTCTACCCTGTTTTACTGCGACAGTGCCTATTATTTTGAATCTCAAAACAAAATAGAAGCTTACAGCAAGGTTAAGGTTCTCATGCCAGACAATCTTTCCATGTCCAGCGATAAGCTCTCTTATGATACTGATACCAAAATTTCAGAGGTCTATAACAATATTACCCTCACCAATCAGGATGTTGTGCTGACTACCGACCGGATGACTTATTTCCGCAACGAAAACTATGGTTTATATAAAGAGGGCGGAAAGATGGTAGACGATGATAATGTTTTGACCAGTATCACCGGTTATTATTATCCCAAAGAAGATATGGCCTATTTTCGGGAAAAGGTCAAGCTGGAAAGTCCTGAATATGTTCTTGAAACGGATACTTTAGGGTATGACATTGAGACCAAAGTTTCCTATTTTCTCACCAAAACGCTGATTACCTCTGATGATGGAATTATAGAAACCTCTAATGGTTTTTATGATACAGAAAATGGGGTAGTTACCCTTTATGCCCGTTCTACCGTCAAAGATTCGTCCTACACCCTGGTGGCAGATACACTAACTTACCTCGAAAAACAGGACCTCGGATATGCCATTGGGAATGTACTGATTGAACAGGAAGATTCAAGTCTGCAAATTCGAGGTGGATATGGAGAATTTAACCGAAAAACGGATCAAAGCCTGGTAACCCGTAATGCAGTGGCTATTCAGTTATTTGATGATGACACCCTTTATATGATGGCTGATACGCTGTTTTCGATTAAAACAAAAACCACTACTCCCCTCCCCCAACCCAGAGCAACACGTAAAAAAACTGAAAAAAAGGATCAAAGTCCTAAAGCAAAAGAAGATGGTATTATCAAGCCTGGAACCATATCAACCAATCAGGATAGTATCCCGCAGGATTCTTTGAATACTGATTCTCTTCTGAATATTCCTCAGGATAGTACTTTGAAAGCAGACCTTGATTCAGTAGTCATCGATACAACTATCAAAACGGAATTAGAATCTGATTCAATCCTTACTGATTTAACATCCGATTCGCTAAACTCTTCTGATCTTGTGGTAAATGATACTTTTTCACAAGACACTCTTGCCAATATACCCTTTGCTGACCAGGACTCTGCCGATCCATACCTGATCGGACCTCCCCTGCCTGAAGTGGTCGATACCCTCGAATATCGTCTATTCAAAGCCTATAATAACGTAAGGTTGTACATGAATGGAATGCAGGGCAGAGCAGATTCAATGGTTTACTTTTATGATGATTCATTGATGTACCTTTATGGGAATCCCGTTTTATGGTCGGAGGAGAATCAAATCTCAGGAGATACAATTATCCTCTGGATGAAAGATGAAAAAATTGATTCTATGTGGATTGGTCAGAATGCATTTATGGCTTCTAAAGAGGATACGGTGGGTTTTAATCAAATAAAGGGGAAAGAAATGCGGGCAAAATTTAAGGACAATGACCTTTTCCGCCTCCATGTGGTAGGAAACAGTGAAAGCATCTATTTTGCCAAAAATGAAGAAGATAGCACAAATATCTATTATGCAGGAATGAACAAGGCGCTTTCTCAGGAAATGATCATTTATTTTGTAGAGAATGAAGTCAAAAGAATTGTCTTTTTATCCAAACCTGAAGGGACATTTTATCCCTATTTTGAGGTGATATTTCAGGATAATAAACTGGACGGGATGCAATGGAGGGTTTCGGAAAGGCCAGTCAGACCAGAAATATTTGAAAAGCCTGTAAAAGAAAATCTTGAAGAGATGGATCTTTTAGAAGATACTGAAGAATCAACTCAATCAACAGAATCTAAAGAATCTGATACGATTGAATCTTCTGAGGAATTGCCTGAGAAAGAATCTTCAGATTCTGAACAAATCAACCAGAATTTGGAAAAAGAGAATCCGGAAAAACGGAAAAATCTTCTTTTACCAAAGAATA
>JAGQVA010000396.1 GCA_020438265.1 Bacteroidota bacterium | reverse complement strand
TAAATACATAGCAAACCTGAAAGATCTGAAAAAGAAGCCTAACTCACCTCTACTTTTTCCATGATTTTTTTACCTGTTTTGGGTAAAGGAATAATCATAGAGGTTTTTGCCTTATAATCGAGATAATCCTGTCCGAAATCATCAATCAGATCTTTCTCTTCAAAGAAAGCGCCAATCACGAAATATGCTCCCATTCCAATGGCACAAACCAAATGTGTCGCAGACATAACGGGAGTCGCCCACAGACCAATAATTCCTCCCAGATAAAGCGGGTGTCTGACATATTTGTATAAAGAAAAGACTTTAAACTTTAGCGGAGTATAGGGTTTGCCCTGAAGTTCCATGAAGGTTTGTCTCAGGCCAAATAAATCAAAGTGGTTGATCAGAAAAGTACTGACGAATAGAATGCCCCAACCAATGAAAAACAAGGCGTATAGCGCATAATAAAGCGGTGTGCCTGGATCTACTGCCCAAATCATACCTCCCAGAGGCTCCCATTCGAAGATGATAAAAGTGAGTAAAACTCCGGTTACAAGTACGTAAGTACTTCTTTCGATAGGTTTCGGCATGAAGCTGGAGATCCAGTTTTTGAATGATTTTCTTGCCATTACGCTATGTTGTATTGCAAATAACAAGACCAGCCCCATATTTTTGAGGATTGCCGGGAAAGCACCTGTTTCCGGAGTACCATCAATGGAAATCTGTGGAACCAAACCACTCACAAAGATGATGAGTAATAAGAGAGAAACAAATCCTATCAGATAAGCAATGATAGAATAGATAAACATAAGTAGAGATTTCATAAATCAACTGTGTTTAGAAAGTGTGAGAAAATTTTTGTTGAACAGGCTAGTTTCCTGTTCTTTTCTCAATAATTGATTGAAATCTCTACTTATTACCGGGGGGAGAAAAATTTTTTAATCCAGGTCATTCACCTGAAGAATAAGCTTTCCTTTCTTTTCTCCGGAAAATAGTTTCAGCAATACTTCAGGAAAATTTTCAATTCCTTCTTCAATCTGTTCGCGGCTTTTGAGTTTACCCTGACTATACCACTGTGCCATTTGAGTGATGGCTTCCATATATCTTTTGGCATAGTCGAAAACAATAAACCCTTCCATTTTGGCGCGATTTACCAGGAGACTTAGATAATTGGCAGGGCCCTTAACTGCCTCCGTGCTATTATATTGGGAAATCGCTCCACATATAGAAATACGTGCCTTCAGGTTAATTCGGGTCAGGACCGTGTCCAGCATTTCGCCTCCTACATTGTCGAAATAGACATCGATACCATTGGGACATGTTCTTTTCAGAGCAGCCCGGAGTGGCTCATTTTTGTAATCAATGGCTTCGTCGTAACCGAGTTCTTCAATCAGATATTTACATTTTTCTGCCCCACCGGCAATACCTACGGCTCTGCAGCCTTTGATTTTGGCAATTTGCCCTACCACGCTACCCACGGCGCCTGCTGCGCCTGAAACGACTACCGTTTCCCCGGGTTGAGGATCACAAATATCCAGCAAACCAAAATAGGCCGTTATGCCTGTCATCCCCAAAACGCCCAGATAAGCGGTCAGAGGAGCAAGGCCAGGCTGAATTTTCATGACCCCTTTTCCATCACTTAGAGCATATTGCTGAACGCCCATATTTCCGACAACAAAATCACCGGGCGAGAATTTTTCTAAATCAGAACTCACCACCTGACCAATGGTGCCCGCTCGCATAACTGCTCCAATTTGTACCGGAGGGATGTAAGATTTAGCATCATTCATCCAGCCCCGCATGGCAGGGTCCAGAGATACATAAATGATTTTTACCAGCATTTCTCCTTTTCCTGGTTGAGAAACAGGATTGGATTCTATTTGCCAGTTATCGCGATTGGGAAGCCCAAAAGGGCGTGAAGCGAGTTTTATTTGCGTATTCATAAAATTTTTTATTCCCAGATGATCAGATTTTCCCCTTCATTATACCATTCTTCCATCCTTACTTTATAGCGGGCATCCATGACATTCCGTCTCACTTTTAAGGTTGGCGTCATCAGGCCATTTTCTACGGTCCAGGTATCTTCTGTAATGACAACCCTGTTAATTCTTTCATAATCAGCAACACTGTTATTAACCGCTTCCAGGGTATCTTTTAATCTTTCTTCCACCTCACCTTTTTCCATGTGATAAGCTGCATCAGAGAGATTGATCAGGGCAAAAGGTTGTGGAAGACCATAACCCACAACACAAACCTGTTCTATCAGGGTATTGGATGCAAACATGCGCTCCATGGGCACAGGGATAATATATTCGCCTTTGGAAGTCTTAAACATATCCTTCACCCGTCCGGTAATTTTTAAATAACCATCTTCGATTTCTCCCATATCTCCGGTATGAAGCCAGCCATCTTTGATAACCTGATCTGTTAGTTCCTGATTTTTATAATAACCCTTCATATTCCATTCTGCTTTTGCCAGAATTTCACTTGTTTCAGGATCAATTTTCAGTTCACAACCTGGATAAGGAATACCCACAGTTCCGATTCGGGTGTCATTTTTTGGGTTGATGGTACAGATGGCATTATTCTCTGTCATTCCATAACCTTCACAAATACTTACCCCCAGTTTTTCAAACCAGTCAAGTGTCGAAGCTGAAATAGGAGCTGCGCCTGAAAAAGCCATTTCCAGATCATTGAGGCCAAGATTCTTTCGAATACTGCGTTTGATCAAACCTGAAACAATCGGTATTTTAAAGAGTAAATTGAGCTTTTTCTGGTCAATTTTTTCGAGAACTCCCATTTGAAACTTGGTCCAGATACGGGGAACACCAAAAAATATGGTTGGCCTGGCTTCTTTCAGGTTGTCAATAAAAGTGTCCAAAGATTCTACAAAATAAATCGTTCCACCATTGATCAGGCTTCCCCCTTCAACAATGGCTCGTTCCGCATCATGGTTCAAAGGCAAATAGGATAAAAACCTTCCCTCAATTTTGTCCAAATGCGTAATTTTTAGTGTAGGTTTGATCCCGACGGCATTTGTATAATAGGTTTTCATAACCCCCTTGGGTACACCAGTGGTCCCGGAAGTATATACAATTGATTCCAGATCATCCATATTGGGAATCGGATTGTCCGTGATAGGATCATATTTTTGCAGAATGTCATCCCATTTTTCGTATTTGTCGCCCGGACATATTGGAAAGGAAACCACCCTGATTCCTTCAGGTACACCTTCTTCAACAGCATCCATGCTATCGAGTTTCCCTACAAACAGCAATTTCGATTCGCTGTGTTCGAGAAGCTGACTTAGTTGGTCGGAAGTTAAATTGGGATAGAATGGAACCGATACGTGCCCACTCATTTTGATAGCAATATCGCAGATAACCCAGTGTGCGCAGTTTTTGGAAAAAAGAGCAATCCTGCTTTGAGCAGGAAGATTCATCTCTTTGATCATGGCTGCTATTCGCCGGGCCTGAGACCCGACTTCTTTCCATGTGTAGTCTGTCCAGGAACCACCATCAGGCTGCTTCAGATATACAGCGTCTGGTTTGGTGTTTTCCCAATGATAAAAGTATTCAATGAAAGTGTAAACTTTATCCGTATCATGAATTGAAACCGAAGTTGATTTTTCAGATATGGTAGTCATAGTAAAAATTATTAACAAATCAGGGCTGTAAATTATACAAAATCTGATTAAGGGCAAATTAATTGGAGGCACGAAGCAAAGACTTTGTGCTCATCTGGAAAGGAACTGCCGTTCGGGTAGTGGATATCGAAAATACTACATTGGTGGTGGAACCACTTTCGGCTTAGTTTTATTCAGAGTTGATTTATAAACTTGACTTTTAGCAACTTAACTGTGTACTAAAGGATCAGGTTGCTCGTTAATCACCTAACGAGCAACTGAGTTTATAAAATTTAATATAGCCTTTTAATTGATGTCAATCCGCCAGCTTGAAGAAAGTTGGCGGGTTTTTTTTAATCCAGTTTCAGAACTGCGTGGAAGGCGCTTTGTGGAACTTCGACACTTCCAACCTGTCTCATTCGCTTTTTACCAGCTTTTTGTTTTTCCAACAATTTTCTTTTACGGGTAATATCACCTCCGTAACATTTGGCGGTTACATCTTTTCGGATGGCTTTTACGGTTTCTCTGGCGATTACTTTAGAACCGATTGCTGCCTGGATAGCAACCTCATATTGCTGGCGCGGAATGAGTTCTTTTAATTTTTGGCAAATTTTCTTACCCCAGTCAAACGCTTTATCACGGTGAATCAGGGCACTTAGTGCATCCACCTGATCTCCGTTGAGCATAATATCGAGTTTGACCAGTTTGGAAGGCAGGAATCCCATTAATTCATAATCAAAGGAAGCATACCCTCTGGAAATGGTTTTTAATTTATCGAAGAAATCAAAAACGACCTCTGCCAATGGCAATTCAAAAGCGATTTCTACACGGTCAGTTGTCAGGTAAACCTGATTGACAAATCTTCCTCTTTTTTCGATACACAATTCCATTACACGACCAATAAAATCAGCCTTTGTAATCACCTGTGCTTTGATATAAGGTTCCATTAATTCCTTGAGGCGGGTTGTCTCAGGAAGATCTGAAGGGCTATTAATTTCAATTTCTTCTCCATCGGTCAGAATTGCCTTATACCCTACGTTGGGCACTGTCGTAATGACCGACATTTCAAATTCCCGCTCCAATCTTTCCTGAATAATTTCCATGTGAAGCATACCCAGAAAACCGGCGCGAAAACCATATCCCAGAGCCGCTGAAGTTTCCGGCTGATAAATCAGGGAAGCATCATTGAGCTTGAGCTTTTCGAGAGAGTCTCTCAATTCCTCAAAATCCTCTGTATCTACAGGGTAAATTCCTGCAAAAACCATCGGTTTTACTTCCTGGAATCCTTTGATAGGTGTAGCAGCGGGATTTTTGGCGAGGGTAATTGTATCCCCGACTTTTACTTCACTAACATTTTTTATTCCCGCAACCATGTATCCTACACTACCGGTTTCGACCGTTTTAACAGGCATTTGTTGTAGCCTTAGGATACCAACTTCCGCTACTTCATATTCAGCTTCGGTAGCCATAAAACGAGCGGTATCTCCTTTGGAGATCGAGCCGTCCATTACCCTAAAGTAGGTAATCGTTCCCCGGTAAGGGTTAAATACCGAGTCAAAAACCAGGGCTTTCAGAGGTGCGTCAGGATTTCCTTCAGGAGGAGGAATCAGGTCTACAATACGGTCGAGAATATCCTTGATTCCAATACCCGTTTTGGCACTGGCCTTAATGATATCATCCGGATCACAACCAATCAGATCAATAATTTCTTCACTGACTTCTTCTACCTGGGCACTGGGAAGGTCAATTTTATTCAGTACGGGAATAATTTCCAGATCGTGCTCTAAAGCCAGATACAGGTTAGAGATCGTTTGCGCCTCGATTCCCTGAGCAGCGTCAACAACCAGGAGGGCTCCTTCACAAGAAGAGATAGCCCTTGAGAATTAAAAAAAAAAATCAACG
>JAGQVA010000395.1 GCA_020438265.1 Bacteroidota bacterium | reverse complement strand
GGCTCTACGACAACTGGCTTATTGAGAAGAGAAGAAGGAGAAATGATGGTTTTCGCGAATGTTGGCGGACAAGAATTTACGATTGCGAAGAAAGATATAAAGGAACAGAAATTATCCCCCTATACACTGATGCCAGAGGGGTTTGGAGAGGTGATTTCGGAGGAAGATTATTATGAGTTGTTAGGGTTTTTATTGGAGAATAGATGAGAAGATATCATTTGAGTATCGGGCTTAGGAAAGCCCGATTACCTTTCGCTGCCAGGCAGGTGGGGTACACAGGCCTTAAGGCCTGTATGTGTCTTAAGGAGCCTTTAGGCTCCCAGCCCCCCTACCCCGGAGGAAAGCCGTAGTCGGGCTTTCCCAAGCCCGACCCTGTGCTAATATCGGCAAGGTCTTTCATTATAAAACAGAGAGAACTCTCAAAATTCACAAAAATCGAATCCCCCTTTAATCAAATAAAAAACTACCACCATGCCATATCCCACAAAATATCTTTTTCTTTCTCTTCTGGTCATTTCCATGATCATAAGCTGTACCTCCACAAATCACCAACAGCCAAATCAGAAGCAAAAATCTATCTCTTTCACCAAACACATCGTCTACGATACTTTCATCTCTGAAGGAGTAGCCTACGGTGATGTCAATCAGGACGGTAAGGAAGACATTCTCTCAGGATTTTACTGGTTTGAAGCACCGGACTGGAAAATCCACGAGATTAAACCTCCTGTTTCTTATGACTACACCAAAGGTTATAGCCAATCATTTCTCAACTTTACCATTGATGTCAACTTTGATGGCTGGCCGGACCTGGTCAGTTATGATTTCCCTGGCCAGGGTGTTTACTGGTATGAAAATCCTAAAGGAGAAGAAAAACACTGGAAGGAACACCTGATCGATTCTAATGCGTGTAATGAGTCACCTGCGATGACAGATCTCGACGACGATGGAAGAATGGACCTCATTTTCGGACATGAAGAAGCCGGAACGATGATGTGGCTGAAAGCTCCGGCAACCGCAGAAGACCTTACCTGGGAAGCCGTTGCCATCAGTGAACCCAATTCCCCTGGTACACATCGCTTTTCTCATGGATTGGGAATCAACGATGTCAATGGAGATGGTAGAAAAGACATTATTATTCGGGAAGGTTGGTGGGAAGCGCCCGCAGATCGCTCACAGGTGCCCTGGACATTTCACGAAACTGCTTTAGGAGAACCTTGTTCGCAAATGTATGCCTACGATTTTGATAATGACGGTGATCAGGATGTGATTTCGGCTTCAGCGCACGCCTATGGGATCTGGTGGCATGAAAATATCTCTGAAAATGATCATGACGCCTTTCAGCGCCATTTGATCGACAGCTCTTTTTCGCAGACACATGGGGTTGCATTTACGGATATGAATGGAGATGGATTGCCTGATTTGATTACTGGAAAACGTTTCTACGCCCATCAGGGCAAAGATCCCGGAGGAAAAGAACCTGCAGTTCTGTATTGGTTTGAATTCTCCAGAGACGAAAACAACCACCCGAAGTGGATTCCTCATTTGATTGATGATAATTCCGGAGCAGGTCTTCAGGTTGTAATTGTCGATATCAATAAAGACGGAAAACCGGATATTCTCAATGCGAATAAGAAAGGGATTATTTACTTTTTGCAGGAATGAGTATTATAAAGCAGGAAGCTTTATAAAAAAGGTAGTTCCTTTATCCAGTTTGGATTCAAACCAAATTTCGCCTTTGTGATTTTCAACGATACGCTTGCAAATAGCCAGTCCAATACCTGTGCCTGTATATTTCTCACGTACGTTTAATCTCTGGAAAATAGCAAAGACTTTTTCATGATAAATCTGATCCATTCCAATTCCATTATCCTGAATAGAAATGATCCAGAAACCGTCTTCTTTTTTCGAGTTTATAATGATTTTGGGATTGGTATCAGACTTGCCAAACTTGATTGCGTTGGAGATAATATTCTGGAAAAGAATCAATAACTCAGTTGCAAAACCAGGCAGTGTAGGTAATTCCGGAAGCGTAATGGTGGTTCCTGTTTCCTCAATTTGTTTGTCCAGGCCATGAAGGACTTTCTGCAATACCTGATTCAGATTCACTGCGACATGGTGGACTCCTGTGTGGCCGATCCGCGAGTATTCAAGAAGATCAATGAGGAGAGAATCCAGTCTTTCCACTCCTTCTGAAGCAAAATCGATAAAATCATGAGCCGGACTATCGAGTTTATCCCGATACCTCATTTTCAACAGACCGATATAACTATTGATGGTGCGAAGGGGTTCCCGCAGGTCATGAGACGCGATATAGACAAATTGTTCGAGGTCTGAATTGGCCCGTCGAAGTTTCTCATTTTGCTCATCAAGCGCACTGCGTTGATTTTCGAGCAATTTATTCTGGAGTTTAATTTTCTGGTTATATTCCTCAAGGGCTTTAGAAGTGCGTTTTTTAATTCGATATCGATTATACAAAACCAATAAAACCATCAGAACCAAAAAGACAATCATTCCCAGACCATAATTCACCATTCGACGAGCTTCTTTTTCGTTTTCCAGTTCGTGAATCTGTTTTTCCTTTTGGTCCAGCAAATGACGGGCTTCCATTTCATCCACCCTTCGGTTATTCTCATCAGCGAGAAATTGTTCTTTCAGTTCATTATATCCCTCAAAGTGGAAAAGCGCCTGAGAAGGATTTCCAATTTCTTTATAGTATTCAGAAAGCTTCTTGTGCATCTCCATCACCCTGGAATCAGATCTGAGAGATTGGGCGATGGATAAAGATTCCAGATACAAACGTATGGCCTCCGCAGAATTTCTCCTGGCTCGGGCCAGATTTCCCTGTCCTTCTTTAATATATTGAATGAGAGACAAATCTTTTTGCGGGTCAGTCGTTTCAAGCGCCAATTGATACAAAACGGCTGCCTGTTCATAATTGCCCTTTAAGGTTTCAAGTCCTGCCAGATCATTATAATTGGTGATAATTTGCGTTTGATAAGCACTTTCCAACGCTACTCCCAGGGCATTCTGGTAATAAACAGTAGCAGAATCATAGATTTCCAGCTCTTCAAAGATATTTCCCAATTTTGTCAAAGCCCGGTTGACCAACCGTTGCTTATCGATTTCCCGGGACTTATCCAAAGCCTGCCGATAAACCGAAATCGCCCGGTCGGTATCCTTCTCTTTCACATATATCACCCCCATATTCAATAAAGCAGAAACCTCGGGTTGTACCATTTCCATTTCAGCAAATCCCTTTTGAGCATCCTGAAAAAGGGCCAGGGCTCTTTGGTTGGCTCCGACAGTCATTAAAGAAATTCCCACACTATTTTTGAGAAAGACCGTCATTTTTGTATTTTCTGATTGAATTGCCTTTTCCAACCCATCATTGAAGTATTTGGTTGAGATAAGGTATTGACCTTTTAAATGGTGTATTTGTCCTAAAAGATCATAAAACTGAATCAGTTTCTCATCATTCTTTAACCTGTAGGCCAGCTCTTCACCGAGATGAGCATATTTATCGGCTGAATCCAGAGACATATTTCGATACTGCTCTGCCAACCTTGCATACTGTTCCAGATTTTCAGTGGGGGTAGATTGAATAAGGGCAAGCTTAAGGCTATCCACATACCTCTCCCTTTTGGTCTGCGCCAAAACGGGTAACAGGTGAATGAGAAGGAGCAAACAAGTAGACAGCCGCTTCATTATGCTCAAAGATAGGGATTTTTTTACAAAATAAAGGGCTGCCACGCTAAAAATAAAAAAATAATTAAACCCTTTATAAATTATAAGAACGTGAAATTATTCGAATAATGAATCATCTCCAAAAACATTAAGATCATTAAGATAAAGAAGTTAAAATGAAATTTTGAAAAACCCTGATATTCAAACGATTTGATAGATTTTTTTCAATGGATATTTATTTCGATATAAATAAATTTTAATAAAATTAAATTTATTATTTGCGTTTTATATAAAAATTTATTTATTTTACCAATGTAAAGTATTCAACATTGTAACCACTTAATTTTATCAATTGTGAAAAATATTAGCCTATCTCTCCGCGCAGCTCTTATCGCTACTTTTTGTTTCTTTGTTTTCGCACCTATGGCCAGTGCTCAGTCTGATGACGAAGGCGTTTTTGCCGATTATTATGGAGGAAGCGGTGGTACTGACTTTGGAAATGAAGACATTAAAACCGGTCCGGTAATCAAGACCTTATCTGTGCCCGTAACAGACGGATACCTCAAAATTGCATTTGAACAGTTGGATAAAACAGCCGAAATCAGCCTGATCAGTGCTGATGGAAAGAAGGTTCACGCTTCCAGAGTGGAAGGAGACAATGAACAAAAAGGATCATTAGAAATCCCCGTAAGAAATCTGGCCGCAGGAATGTATTTTGTAAGACTCAAAAATGCTTTCTACACAGTTTCCAAGCAGGTTTTGATCATGAATGAATAGTACAAGAATATAAAACTCTTTTATAGAAACGAGCCATCCCGGATTATTGGGATGGCTCGTTTTTTTTTATATGGTTAAAAGGTTATTTCATTTTTTAACCGGCCACAAACTTCGCAAAAGCCGCGCGATATTATCGCGAATCGCAATACGGGTTCCCTCATCCAACAGTTTGGAGTCTGTCGTCGCCTGATGAACCAGATAAATCGCTACCGGGGTAAAAATAAATACCGATAAAAATGCGCCGGTAACAGGATCCAGGACGCCCTCCTTGGAAAATTTTTTCCCGTAAGTTGTAATCACATAAAAAACAAGGAACAATGATATCGAAATCAAGGCTGGAAAACCCAAACCTCCTTTCCGAATAATCGCTCCCAAAGAACAACCTATTAACATAAAAAGAATACAATTGAATGGAAGAGCTACCCGGAAGTAGTATTCATAATTATAATTTCGATCGACCTGCCTATGATCCTCTTTTTTCTTGATCATAAACTCTGTATAACTTTTTACTGCCCGGGCATTTACCAGAGCCCGGTTGATGATATCGGATTGATGAGCTTCAGGATAACATTCAAGAATCGAATCCTCAGGAGTCATAGCTACTGATTCCAGTATTGCCAGTTTTTTACCAGCGGAATCCACAAGCTGCTCATACGTTAAAAAATTGGTATCAACCGCATTATAACGAGCGATCTGCATCAATGACTTTACGTTGTAAAACATTCGGATTGAATCAAGGCTATCCAGGGCATCTACCAGGGTACGATAAGGCATGGTTATTTGATGCCGAAACTGGCTTTCATCCGTCCGGTCCAGATCAAACCCTTCCAGATCAAATCGATAATACAAGGAATCAAAATAGGTTCTTCCGTGAGGATAAGACTGAGGTTCCCCCGGATCTTTTTTATATTCTTCATGGCGGCTGCCATGATACAGGATCATTTTAAGTGTGTTTTTGTCCATCCCAGATACCGCAGAATCAGCAATCAAAACATCTACATTCCCCCGGTTTTCAGAATGGTTGTAAATCAGCACATCATACAACGTACCCGTTTC
>JAGQVA010000394.1 GCA_020438265.1 Bacteroidota bacterium | reverse complement strand
ACCCTGAATTCGGGATGAAGGACAGTTTCCATTGTTTGTAGATCTCTTTTTTCTCCTGCCTCAGTAAAGTCAATAATGATTTGTTTTATCTGGTTTTCCATAATTTTTTCGGGATTTGAATAAGTCGTTAATGTCCATCCATAGGTCAGGATAAACAGTGTGATGAAATACTTCATGTTTGTTTTGTTAAATGATGAAGGCACAAAACAAAAGGGAAAAAAGGCGAGATCATTTGACGAAAGTCACAAAATGGGATTGATGAATCAACGGGGTTCATATATCAGAAAATAAGGCGAACGCCTTGATCAATGTCCTGGCCTTGCGGGAATCCCTTCTTGAGGGGATGGGGATTTGTGCGAAGGGGTAAAAGAAAGGATCAGGAGATTTTTCTCCGAATACGGCTCAAAGTCTCACGTGCCATACCAAGATAAGAGGCGATGAATTGCAAAGGAATACGCTCTAAAATATCCGGGCGATTTTCGAGGAGATAATGATAACGTTCAGTAGGAGTATTTAAGGTGAATAGAGATGCATAGCGATTGCGTTCAATCAGGAGCAATGAAAGCAAATCACGGCCTACCGCCTGAAGGTCAGGAGACAATTTATATAATTCGATTAAATCATCCCGATGCAATACAATCCCTGATACTGACTCCAATGCTTCAATATAAAGCCGGGAGGGCTGTTGGGTAGTAAGGCTTTCGTGGTCTGTAGCGATGCTATTTTCGAGAAAAAATTCATTATTAATTTCTTTCCCGTCCTGGAGGTAAAAAGCTCGAAATGCACCACTTTTTACAAAACATAGTTTCTGGCAAATTTGTCCTTCTGTCAAAATAAAGTCGCCTTTTGAGATTTTCTGCTCACTCAGAATGGGCAACATCGCTTCCCAGCCCTGTTGGGAAATGCTGGTTTTTTCTTGGAGAAAAGTAAAAAAGCTATCGAAGTTCATAAATGATTAGGAAAATTGATGTTTCGTTTTTGCTATTTGACTTTTTACTCCGTTCTCAGCGATTTTGCCGGATTTCGACGTGCAATGGCCAATGATCGAAGCGTTACTGTCAGAAAGACAATTGCTCCGGTTATTCCCAAACTCAAGGCAAAGTCCCCTATATCCGGATCGATATGATAGACAAACCCACTGAGCCAGTCTTTCATCAACCAATAAGCTACCGGTATAGCCATTCCAAAACCGATGAGGACTATCAGAAGAAATTCTTTATTGAGAAGCAATAAAATCTGCCCAACATTTGCCCCCAGAATTTTCCTGATGCCTATCTCCTGCTGCCTGCGGGTAGCTGAAAACATGGCTTGTCCAAAAACAGCCAGGCAGACCAATACAATAGTCAAACCCGTAAAAAAGAAAATTGTGTCAAACAGGCGAATTTCTTTTACATATAAATTATTGAGATAATCCTCCACAAAATAATAATCCATAGCTCCTGCCCCACCGTGAGTCTCCCATAATTTTCTCACATTAGCCAGTACTTCTGCCTCTTTTCCCGCAATATAGTCGATAGCCAGTAAAAACGATTTTTGATCGTAACGATAAACCATAGGCTGCATCGGGTCATATAAACTTGTGTAGTGGAAATCTTTGATAACTCCGATTACCGTTCCCTGTAAAGCAGAATAGTTCAGTTCCCTTCCTATTATATTTTCCAGACCAAGCGACTTTTCCAGGGCTTCATTGATAATAATAGGTGTTTTTTCATTCGGTAAGGCAGAAGAATCGTTTTGCGGAAAAGCCGAAAATGCTTTGCCTTTCACCAAATGTATCCCAAAAGTCTCTAACAAGTCTTCGTCTCCATAGAAAACGATCATTTCAAGACTTCCTTCTTTGTGAGGATGTTCCATTCTCGCACTTCCGCCTCTGCTATTACCGGGTAGCCAGCCAGTGTATGTCGCATTTAGTACAGATGGATGCATTAAGACTTCATTTTTTAATGGCAGGGTAGATGCAGAGCGCCAAAAAGGAACGCTAACAATCAGCTTATGAGATTTTTCAAACCCGAGATCCTTTTGGTGAATAAACCGCGTTTGCCGGGACATTATGCTTATACAAATGAATAATCCGGCGGCAAAAACCAGTTGGAATGTCAACAGCGATTTCCTGAATTTTTTACTAGAATGGGCCTTTGTTAATTGATTCTTTAAGGCATTGGCAATAGATATTTTACCAGTTAAAAAGGTGGGGAAAACTCCTAATAATATCAATATGATGCCAAACAGGAATACGACTAATAATATCAACAAGGGATCAAATAACAACTCAACCTGTAAAGATCTGTTTAGGAATGATGCAGCTAATGGCAGCAAAAAATAGCTCAATAAAATAGCGAGGGGAAAAGAAATAATCAGTATAACCCCTATTTCAATAAGAAACTGAATCAATATATCCTTCTGTAAAGCTCCGCTGACTCTGCGAATACCCATTTCTTTGATCCGGCTGGAGAATTCTGCCGAAGTCACCAATAAAAAATTGAGACATCCGACCAAAAGAATTAACACCGCGATAGCTGAAATAAGAATGACATCCCGATCCCTGCCGTTGATTTCCAATTCAAAGGGGTAATTTGACTTAAGATGAATATCGAGTAATGGCTGTAAAGTAAGCTTTTTGGATGAAGTGTCTCCACCAGAACTAATGACAAAGTCATCCAGTTTCTTCTGCATAGATGCTGGAGAATGGGAAGATGGCAATCGCATATAAACCATCCCTCGTGTACCATAAAATTTCCAGGAAAAAGATTCCTCTGCTTTCTCCAGTTTGGCAGGAGCTAACATGTCAAAATGAAAATGTGATGTAGAAGGCACGTCTTTAAGCAATTGGGTAATCTGGTACAATCGGGATGTATTCCAGTAGTGTACTTCGATGGTTTTGCCGATAGGATTTTCTTTTCCGAATACCTTTTTAGCAAAAGATTCAGTTAAGAAAATGCTATTATTATTGATAGGAAATGACGCATTTTGGCCATGAGGAAAGGTAAAAGAAAAAACCTCAAAGAAATTGCTGTCTGCATATATGGCATTAATCTTTCCCAGTTTTTTGTCTTCATATTCAATGGACACTTCAGCAGAAGAGAACCTCGTTATCGACTCAACCTCGGGAGAATAAAGCGAAAGCAGAGGGACTATTCCATCAGGGATTAATAAAGATGAATTCCAATCTCCCTGGTTAAATCTTGTCTGGAAAACTATCCGTTGAATCCTTTCTGGCTCCCGATGAAAAATATCATAACTCAGCTCAAATTTGACAAAAACGAAAATGATCACGCAAGCAGCCAGACCAGCGGTTAGGCCTGTGATTTTAATTAAATTTTGGCCGAAGTTTTTTCGGAGATTTCTGATGGCAATAGAGATGTAGTGTTTTAACATGGTCGTGTAGATTGTGAATCTGTATTACATAATGGTTCGTTTTAATCGTTGGTATATTCCCTCAAGGCACCAACACCACCTTACCCTTCACCTTCCGGTCCAAAATATCATGCAAAGCTTTAGCAGCATCCTCCAGCCCATAAGTCGCATGAATGTGAGGCTTCAGTTTCCCCTCTCTAAACCACTGAATCAATTGCATGAAGTTCATCATATTCGCTTGCGGATTGCGCTGGGCAAAGCTACCCCAGAAAACCCCGACAATCTGGCAGCCTTTTAATAAGGGCAGATTTAATGGCACTTGAGGAATTTCTCCGGAGGCAAAACCAATAACCAGATATCGTCCTTTCCAGGCGGTTCCGCGCAAAGCGGCTTCAGAATAAGCTCCGCCCACAGGGTCGTAAACGACATCTACTCCCTTGCCATCAGTGAGTTCTTTGATACGGGATTTGAGATCTTCTTTTGAATAATTAATGGTTTCAACGGCACCATACTCACGACAAAAATCCAGTTTTTCCTGAGTAGAAGCGGCTGCGATGACTTTTGCGCCCAATTGCACACCGATTTCTACTGCTGCCAATCCTACGCCTCCGGCAGCTCCCAACACCAGTAGAGTTTCCCCTTCTTTCATTCTGGCCCGGTCTTGTAATGCATGCATAGAAGTCCCATAGGTCATGCTAAAAGAGGACGCTGTGACAAAATCCATTCCGTCTGGGATTGGGAAACATATTTTTGCATCTGCTACAACTTCTTCCGCAAATCCGCCCCAACCTGTCATGGCGAACACTTTTTGCCCTACTTTATATTGTTTGACTCCTTCTCCTACTTCTTTGACAATGCCTGCAATTTCCCCACCAGGAGAAAAAGGCATTTCCGGCTTGAATTGATATTTCCCTTCGATAATCAGCGTATCAGGGAAATTGACTCCACAGGCTTTGACTTCCAGAAGAATTTGTCCTTTCCCAGGAGATTGTGAAGGAATGTCTTCCACCACCAGACTTTCCGGTGGACCATAAGATTTACAGAGTACAGCTTTCATTGATCAGGGGTTTATGATCAAAGATAAGGGATTTGTGGGTATTGGGCAATTGGCTAATGGCTTTTAGCTATTGGCCTTTGGCTATTAGCATTTTCCAACAGCTAACAGCCAAAGGCCAACAGCTATTCTGTCCACTCTAAATCCAGCACCAGCGGTAAATGGTCATTAATATTGATGGTGTACATAATTCTGGAAGCCAATACTCGCCAGGGACTATTCTTTTTGAGAAATATATAATCCGCTTTGATAGAAGGATTACTGGCCGGGTAGGTGAGCTGCTCATAATCTTTGCTGGCGTCTTCCCAGTTCTCTCTGAGTGCTTTGACCGTTTTGGATTTGGGTTTTGCAAAAATGGTACAGGCAATCATGGCTTTATTACGGGTGTCATCCTGAAAAGCGCGGTTGATAGCCTGAGCTTGCAGAACCGGGTTATCAGTATCTGGTGCGTCATCTATTTCCACCGAACCAAAAGTAATGGCCCCGATAACCGGATGGGTAATCTCAACTCCCAATAAATATCGTGGGCTACCATCATTATCATCAGCAATTCTCATCGTGGCTTTTTGTCTGATTGGATAACGGGAGAGAATGCCAATTCGATTTTTGGGTTCCTGGTTTTCATAAGGTTGGACTGCCGCCATGTTAAAACCTACTTTTTCGGCTATATATTTGATCAACAATTCATCTCCTGACCGTTGAAGGGAATTCTCAATACCCTGAAAAGCTACCAAATCCGGGTTTACCTGACTGATCAATTGGGAGATTTTATTAATTTCCGTTTCCCGGTCGACATTATTCGCAGAGGCAATATTATAGGTTACGACCCTTAATCTTTTGGATGGTTCTTCGCCGGATTGGGCAATCATGAGGCCTGAAAGATGAAGGATTACAAACAAGGTGGTAATGAGTGATCTAATATTCAGCATATGTAATGTGGGTATAGTTTGGGTTAATTGATAGTGGTTAAATCATGCTGCTGTTTTGGTATTAATTTGTTTCAGAAATATTAAAAACCCGGCCAAAATAATCTGACAATTCTTCTACTAACTGGTCAGATTCACGCGTGTCAATCCCGGCCAAAACCCTGGCCAGGCGTTTTTTATAAGCGATTTG
>JAGQVA010000393.1 GCA_020438265.1 Bacteroidota bacterium | reverse complement strand
AAAAAAAACAAAGTTTTAGGTTTTATGTTATTTGAAACACAAAGTCACAAAAGTTCACATAAGAATTCATATGATAAACTTTGTGAACTTCTGTTTCTTTTGTGGTTCAAGAAATTGTGTCATTTGTGGCTTAGCCACAATAGGCTATTCCTATTTAAGCTAATATCACTATGTGTTAAAATAAAAAATTTCAAAAAAAACAAATCTACGCAATTAGGCTGCGCACTACCCACCTAAGTTTGTATCATAAATCATTGAAACAAACAAAAAACAGAAAAATGATAACCGGAAAAACCTTGATCAGCTTAGGATACAAACCAGCCAAATGGTTTGGGGAAGTGATTACCTACGCGAATGAAAACAACCTTGCCGGAACAGACCTGATCAACTATATCGAATCCATTCGACCAGTAATGATCGAACCATTCGAGAAACCTTTGCCTTATTATAAAAACATCAGAGCGGAAACTGCCGAAGAAATCTCCAACGTTCAGCAGGTTTTCAAGACTATGTCCGCCCTGATGAAAACACCAACCTTGGTGAAAGGAGCCGTAATGCCAGACGCTTGTCCTACCGGGGCGATTGGGCAGATTCCGGTAGGAGGAATTGTCGCAGCGAAAAATGCCATCCACCCTGCCATGCATAGCGCCGATATTTGTTGTTCGGTGATGATGACTAATTTCGGGATGATCGACCCGAAAAAAGTGCTGGATATGGCGCATTCCATTACCCACTTTGGAGGGGGAGGGAGAAATGACTGGTTTGATCTTCCAGCCGAAATGGAAGCAAAAATCAAAGCCAATCCATTCCTGAACAATCAAAAAAGCCTGTATATGGCCCAATCTCACCTGGGAACCCAGGGAGATGGAAACCACTTTCTGTTTGTCGGTCGTTCCGAACAAACCGGAGAAACCATCATGGTAACCCATCACGGAAGCCGTGGTTTCGGGGCTTACCTGTACAAAGCCGGGATGAAAGTCGCCGAAACCTTCAGAAAGGAAATCTCTCCTAAAACCCTGAAGAAAAACGCCTGGATTCCTTACGATACCGAAGAAGGAAAACAGTACTGGGAAGCCCTGCAAATCATTCGGGCATGGACAAAATTAAACCACGAGGTGATTCATAACACAACTTTGCAAAACCTGGGAACTGATGCGGTTGATCGATTCTGGAACGAGCATAATTTCGTCTTCAAAGACGGAGATTTGTTCTACCACGCCAAAGGAGCGACTCCGCTGGATGATAAGTTCGTGCCAGACTCTAAAGACGGTTTGCGATTAATTCCGCTGAACATGAGCGAGCCAGTTCTGATCGTGCGAGGGGAAACCACCGAAAACAACCTGGGATTCGCGCCTCACGGAGCTGGACGAGATGTAAGCCGAAGCGAGCATAAGCGAAATAATGCGCATAAAACCGTTGAGGAGATCTTCGCAGAAGAGACTCAGGGGCTGGATGTGCGATTCTTTTCCGAGAACATTGATATTTCTGAATTGCCGAGCGCTTATAAGAATGCCGAGAGTGTGCAGAAGCAGATGACGGAATTTGGGCTGGGGACTGTAGTGGATCGGGTATTGCCTTATGGGTGTTTGATGGCGGGGGATTGGGAGCTGGAGAAGGTTTGGAGGCGGAAGAAGTGAGCTTAAGGGAAAGAGATGGGATTTTCTCTGTGTTTTATAGAATTTTAGGATCGTGGAATGACGTAGTTGGATAATAGAAATGACAAAAAGATAAGAAATATGCAAAAATATATTCGGACGATAGATTTCTCTGATAAATGGAAAGAGGTTTATAAAATCATATCATCAATTGGAAAGGATTTAAATCAGAACTCAATAGACAAATATTCCTATTCACTTTACGATAGGGCACTATATATTTTTGATGCTCATGTGGCAATTGAGCAAACGAATAATGTATCAGCTTCCAATATTTTGCTGAGAAGTCTATATGAAATAAAGGTAAAAGCTTCAAAATACCAAGATGATAGGAGTTTAGAGATAAAAGAGACGAACATTCAAATAAAGAATGAAATCGAGCGATTTTTAAAAAAAATTGAAAAGGGAGAGTCGTTTACTTCCCAAATATTATGGGAGCAGTTAAAAGATAAAAAATTTGATTTTCAAATAAATTTTGTAAATCCTGAGTATAAGAGGAAAAATATAAAAAAGAATTTTGAAGAAGCAGATTTAGCCTTTGATTATGATATTCTTTATTGGTTAACATCATTATTCATCCATACTCACCCATTAAGTTTGGTAATTGAGCACAAAGAGCAATATCTAAAAAATGAAATCTTTGAAATTTTAAGTAATATTTCAAGAGACATGGATTTAGTTAGTATTCAGATGATTGGAACTCTTCTATGGATAAAAAAATATTTGTTTGATGATATACTGTCGAAAGAAACAATTGACTTAATAGAGAATTTATGGGCATCAAAAAGAGAGCTTATTTCAAAGAAATATGGTATTCAATGGAAAATAGATCCTAATGTGGAAATTGGGACAATGAAAGTTGGGACAAATGATGGAGAGGAAAGGATTTTGAGAAGAAAACAAAGAAAATAATCTCATAGCTACGTGAGATCTACCGAAAAAAGAACCGATAGTTATGGCTGTTTTAATCAGCAAATTAGCCTGATAGGTTAAAGCTCCACATAAAAAATAGGCAAAAGTTTCTATATATAGAAACTTTTGCCTATTTTAGTCTGTAATAAATACTACAACCATGAACCGAAAATTTGAGGTGATATTTTTGGAGGATGTCGTTGATTTCCTGCAAAAATTGGATGAAAAAGCGAGAGAAAAAGTCATTTACAATATCGACAAGGCAACTTATGTAAACGATCCTAAACTATTTAAGAAACTTAATGACCATATCTGGGAATTTCGCACAATTTACAAAAAGACGCAGTATAGAATTCTTGCCTTTTGGGATAAAAATGATAAAACAGAGACTTTAGTCTTAACCACTCATGGCTTTATCAAGAAGACACAAAAAACGCCTAAGTCAGAATTGGAAAAGGCAGAAAAAATCAGAAGCCTGTACTTAAAAGAAAATAAATAATTGAGCAACGAAAAATGAAAAAATACACATTAAACCAGATCAAAAATAAATTCATCGGAGAGGAAGGAACTCCTAAACGAGATGCCTACGAATTTGAACTAAACCTTGATTTGGTAGGTGAGATGATAAAAACCGCCCGCGTGCAAAGAAACCTGACTCAGGCAGATCTGGGCAAACTGGTTGGCGTACAAAAAGCACAAATCTCCAAACTTGAAAACGGTGCCACCAATGTACGAATTGACACAATCATAAAAGTATTCAATGCCCTCAAGGCAAAAATCAATTTCAGAGTTGAGTTGCTGGATCAAAAGATAAATTTAGTTGGTTGAGAATGCTCTAATCACACATTTATGAAGACACTCAAATACATTCTTTTCATTGTTAGTACAATTTTTCTTATCGGATTTCTACTAAAAGGAACGATCCCTCACGAACCATTTGACTCTGAAAAATGGAAAAGCTGGATTAAGTCGAATTCAGAATCGGATATGTCCTTGCGCTGGGATATGATGAATAGTTTGCGGAAAAACTATGAATTGAAAGGAATGACCCGGGATGAAATCATCGATTTATTAGGGGAACCTCAGCGAAAAGACCAGGTAGAGTTCATCTATAATCTGGGTTATTCAAAACATGGTGTCAATACAGGAAGTCTTACCATTCGTTTTGGAAACAATGATAAAGTGACAAATTTTTCAGTTTGGGAGGGATAAAATAGTATCTTAAGGAAGAAAAAACATTGAGAGAAATCCGATTGGACAAAATACGAAGTCGAACTAATCCTCAACGATTACTTCCAAATGCTGGACCGGGAAATCCATGGGCAACCCTATCAAAAATCTCAATTCAGAAAATCTCTCCTTCCCAAACTCAATCAGCGAAGTGAAGGCTCCATCGAGTTTAAACACCAGAACATTAGCGCGGTACTGCTAAAATACAAACTTCCATACATCATAGGCTATAAACCGAGAGCGAATTATCAGGCTCTATTGGAAGAAATGGTTCTTGATTATCTGTTGAAGAGAAAAGAATTGGATAATCTGTTTGAGAAATTCTCAAATCAAGGAATAACCACAGGTCCTGAAAAAGTCGAATACGCAAAATTGCTGGTAGCACCTCCTCAAAATGTATCAATCAAAGAGCCCAAGCCTGCATATTTACAAAAATTCCGAAAACCCAATTATCTCGAAATAGAACAACGGAATCAGAAGTTGGGCGAATTAGGGGAAGAATTAGTGATCCAATACGAAAAATGGCGATTAATCCATTCGGGAAAAGAAAATCTGGCTGAGAAAGTTGAATGGGTTTCAAAAGAATCAGGAGACGGAGCAGGGTTTGACATTCTATCCAGAAATGAGAATGGTAGTGACCGATATATTGAAGTAAAAACCACCAAACTGGGTGAATTGACGCCGTTTTATTTTTCAAAAAACGAATTGAGATTTAGCCAAAATCATTCGCGGAAATACTATTTATACAGGGTATTTAAATTCAACCAAAAGCCTAATCTGTTTATAAAGAATGGAAGTTTTGACGAAATTTGTCATTACGAGCCGACGAATTTTATGGGACGGATTATTTGAATAATGAAACAAACCCTAAATTGGAAATCCCGAGAGGTCGTCCATATTTATGACGAAGTAAACTTATGGTCTGCTCCATTTGGTCGTTTATTACTTGAAAATATACCCATGATGCCTGCTGCTCAGGTGGTGGATATTGGATTTGGAACGGGATTCCCTTTGATAGAATTGAGCCAAAGATTTGGGGATAAATCCAACATATACGGCATAGATATCTGGGAAGAAGGCATTCACAGAACCAAAACCAGGATTGCTACCTTGGAAATCAACAACATAGAAATCCTTGAAGAGAGCGCAACCAGCATCAAGATCGGAGATAATCAAATTGACCTGGTAACCTCTAGTCTGGGGGTAAATAATTTTGATCAACGAGGAGATGTTTACCTTGAAATTCATCGAATTTTAAAGAAAGGAGGGAGGTTGTGTTTGACTACAAATCCGGTTGGCACATTTGAGGAACTTTTCGAGGTATTCGATTCTGTTTTTCAGGAAATGGGAATGGAAGAAGAACAATCAAGATTAGAGGAATACATTCAACACAGAAATACAGAAAAAGGGATTATCTCGGAATTGGAGCAATACGGGTTTGAAGTATTGAAAATCAAAAGGGATACAACCAATATGAGATTTGCAGACGCCAGAGCTATCCTGAATCATAGTTTGATGAGAATTGGTTTTCGGGAATCCTGGGAAAGGATGGTCAGAGAAGATAAAAGAGAGGAATTCTTTGAAAGGTTGACGCAAAAAATTGATGATATTGTTGAGTCGAAAGGAGAGTTTTTGATGACTATTCCTATGCTTTATCTGGAATTTGGAAAATGAATAACCCCCCTATAAAATATACAATGAAAGCAGTTGTTGCTTTCTGTGTTTCCA
>JAGQVA010000392.1 GCA_020438265.1 Bacteroidota bacterium | reverse complement strand
ATCTTTCATAGCATTCAGAAATTCTGCATTAATCAAGTGCTGGGTGTCTGCATTGGAAGCCAAATGCACACTCACAGCGTCA
The DNA here is from genome assembly GCA_020438265.1 of Bacteroidota bacterium. Lineage (GTDB taxonomy): Bacteria > Bacteroidota > Bacteroidia > J057 > J057 > JAGQVA01. The sequence continues at coordinate 5,465 of JAGQVA010000392.1, read as the reverse complement.
GATTTACTGACCAGTTGAGTGAGGTTTTCGCAGAATCCTATTCCGATTTCTTCAGCGATTTCAGGCGTCAGACTTCGCGACCAGGCGATGACTTTCATCCCAAGGCTTTTGGCAAGTTTTGCTACGGTGCTTCCAATGGCTCCCAGGCCAATAATCCCCATCGTTTTCCCTCGCAGCCCTTCCGCTTTTCCGTATTCTTTCTTCATCCATTTTCCCTGTCTGAGGTCAGAAGCGGCATTGACGATGCGCCGGTCTGCGGCGATGAGTAAACCTATGGCTAGTTCGGCCACAGCATCTTTATTTTTGCCCGGGCAATTGGCGACATGAATACCTTTTGCACTGGCAGCCGAAATATCGATGGTATTGACACCGGCACCTGCTCTGACGATCAAAGAAAGGTCTTTCCCGGCAGCAATTGTTGCTGAAGTTACTTTGGTAGATCGAACCACCAGCACTTCAAAACCGCTGATTCGGGAAGGCAGTTCTTCCGCAGCGAGTGTGGGTTCATTCGTAATATTAGCTCCCAGTTTTTCCAGCTCTGAAATAGCCAGAGGAGAGAGTTTGTCTGCAATAAGAATATTTATCATTTGTAGTTTCGTTATGGTTATCCGTACCTTGCAAATTATTGGGAAAAAGGAAAATTAAAAACGAATCGATAAACTTTTTTTTTAAAATTTTCCCTCATTATATTGGCCTTTTATGTATAGGAACGCCGACGAAATAAATCATCATTTCTCGCTTGATCTTTTGCACGAATCCTGCGTCAGAAAAAACCTCGTGTGCCCCGGCACACTCGATTTTTCTTCCTTGTCTTCGCACAAAATCTCTGCGCTAGAATTTGATGATTTATTTCGTCATCGTTCCTTAGATGCATTTGCCAGAATCATTTCGAGAATGAAACGAATCAAACCTTTTAAGATAAAATAATATGGCCAATATTTATAATTTCTCTGCCGGGCCTTCAGTCCTTCCCAAAGAAGTGTTGCAACAGGCCCAAAATGAGCTTCTTGACTACCATGGTACAGGTATGTCGGTCATGGAAATGAGCCATCGATCTGCCGTTTTTATCGATATTATTGACCGGGCTGAAGCAAGTCTGAGAATGCTAATGTCCATTCCAGACAATTATAAAGTCCTGTTTTTGCAGGGGGGAGCTACCACTCAGTTTTCTATGATTCCGCTTAACCTTTTCCGAAACTCAAAAAAAGCTGATTTTATCAATTCCGGGAGCTGGTCAAAAAAAGCGATTTCTGAAGCAAAAAAATGGGGCACTCCTAATGTGGTCGCCTCTTCAGAAGATCAGGGATTTACCTATTTTCCTGAAACCTCTGCGGATATGTTTGACCCGGAAGCAGATTATGTCCACATCACTACCAATAACACCATTTATGGTACCCGGATTACTCAGCTTCCGGATACGGGTGATGTGCCATTAGTTGCAGATATGTCTTCCAATATTTTGTCTGAAGAATATAATGTTGAAGACTTTGGATTAATCTATGCCGGAGCACAGAAGAACATTGGTCCTGCCGGATTGACCATCGTCATTATCCGGGAAGATTTGGTGGGACATGCACCTGCTGATACTCCTATTATGCTTGATTATAAAACCCACGTTTCCAAACAATCTGCCTATAATACTCCGCCTTGTTTTGCGATATATATGGCTGGTCTGGTATTTGACTGGACAATTAAGCAGGGTGGGGTAGCAGAGATGGAAAAGAAAAATGAGGCTAAAGCCGGACTGTTGTATAATGTTCTTGACGAATCCAGCTTCTATATTGCCCCGGTACGGAAATCAGATCGTTCTCTGATGAATGTTCCTTTTCGGACTATCAGCGCCGAGCTGGATGCTAAATTCATTGCCGAAGCGGCAAAAGAAGGACTGATGACCCTGAAAGGATATCGCACTGTCGGTGGTATGCGTGCCAGTATTTATAATCCCATGCCTTTGGAAGGCGTGGAAGCACTGGTCGCTTTTATGAAGGAATTTGAAAAAAATAACGGATAAATAATTTAATATAGGCCTTAAAAAAAGACCTTCCAGGTTTTCAAAACCTGCGCTAAATAGCTAAGGTCTGAATTAAAGGAAGGTCTGAAAAATAAAATCATATTAAACTGTGGCAATAATAAAACCATTTAAAGGATACAGACCCATTGCAGAAAAAGCGAAAGCTGTCGCTTCCCGTCCCTATGATGTACTCAACTCTGAAGAAGCCAGAGAAGAAGTGAAAGGAAACCCCGATTCTTTTTTATATGTCGTCAAACCTGAAATTGATCTCCCCCCTGAAACCGATCATTATGCTATGGAGGTGTATGAAAAGGGACGCGATAATTTTCAGGCTTTGGTGGATAAGGGAACCTTCTTTCAGGACGACAAAGACTGTCTTTATATCTACCGCCAGGAGATGAACGGGCGTCGTCAGACAGGAATTATGGCTGCCGCTGCGGTTTCTGACTATATGAATGGAATTATTAAAAAACACGAACTTACCCGTCCGGATAAGGAAGAAGACCGAAAAAATCACGTGCGGGTTTCCCGAATGAACGCCGAACCGGTATTTTTTGCTTATCCTGCCGTACCGGAAATTGACCGGATTATCGCTGGAATCGAGCAGGAAAAACCTGTGTATGATTTTTATGCTGATGAAGGCTTTGGACATACCCTTTGGGTTGTCAAAGACGATGCAATTATTCAGCAACTTGTAAGTTTGTTTGACCAAAAAGTGCCTTTCACTTATGTCGCCGATGGGCATCACCGTACAGCTGCTGCTGCACTTGTTGGAAACGAACTCAAGCAGGAAAACCCCAATCACACAGGAAAAGAAGACTATAATTACTTCCTGGCGGTTCATTTTCCCGATAACCAGTTACAGATTATTGATTACAACCGCGTAGTCAAAGATATCGGCAATCTGACTGATGAGGCTTTTTTAAAGGAAATTGAAAATCGCTTCGATCTGGAAAAAATAGGGCCGGATATCTACAAACCCAATCAGCTTCACAATTTTGGCATGTACTTCGAAGGAGAATGGTATTCTCTCACTGCCCGTCCCGGAACCTACGACGATAATGATCCTATTGGAGTGCTTGATGTAACCATTCTTTCGGAGCAAATCCTGGAACCTGTTCTGGGAATTAAAGACCTGCGACGTGATAAACGCATCGATTTTGTCGGAGGAATTCGAGGTTTGGAAGAACTTGAAAAAAGAGTTGATACTGGTGAAATGAAGGTTGCTTTTGCCCTGTATCCCGTTACGATGCAGCAGTTGATTGATATTGCTGATACTGGTAATATTATGCCTCCCAAGACTACCTGGTTTGAACCTAAGCTTAGGAGTGGGTTAGTTGTACATCGATTCTGAATAGAAAATATGCTTTATGAAAAAGATCATTAAACCTCCCGAAAGCATATCAAAGCATCATCTGCCGGGGAATTCTTTAATTTTCCTGGCTGGTTCTATTGAAATGGGGTTGGCAGAAAACTGGCAGCAAAAAGTTGAAAACTATTTCAGGGATCTGGACACATTCACCTTATTAAATCCGCGAAGAGACGACTGGGATGATTCCTGGGAACAGAAATTTGAAAACGCACAATTTTATCAGCAAGTCAATTGGGAACTCACTGGTCTGGAACGTGCTGACAAGATCATTATGTATTTGAGCCCTGAAACGAAGGCTCCCATTTCCATGTTGGAATTAGGTTTACATGCAAATAGCAATAAACTGCTTATTTGTTGTCCGGAAGGATTTTGGCGAAAAGGGAATGTGGAGGTGGTTTGTGAGCGGTATTGTATTCCGCTTTATGAGAATTTGGATCAGCTACTGAGTGAGAATTTTCCGAAATAAGTTTTTGGGGAAGCGGTTGTGCGAAGGAAAAATGAAAGAGGACTAAAGAAAATTGGTTCTTTGACAATTTCTGCGGAATGATATTTTTTTTGGGAGAAGCCCTAAAAGAGGATTGTCATGCTGAGCTTGTCGAAGCATCTAGGTAGCCGTGTAAAGTATTGATAATTAAATGGAAAGATGCTTCGGCAAGCTCAACAAGACGCATGCCGTCAACCTTTTCTTTTGGACTTCATCCAGGAAGTCAAAGACCTTTTGCAACAATTGTCAGAGAACCCAAAAATTTTGACTATATTATGAATGAGGGGACTTATCATCAGTTTTCTATATAATTTGCCTAACCCATAAGCAAGCTGCTGTGAATAATCACCTATATACTATTGTTGTTCTGTTGTTGATTTGTTTTGGTGGTATTTTTGGATATTATTTTTTCATACAAATGAATTGGGAAAGGAATGCACGGGAACAATATCGAGTGATAAAGGCTTCAATGAAACAAAATTTTTTTGATAGGCAGGCGGCATTTCTAAATATTTGGGATTTTAGCCGGGAATTACCTGAAATAACCTTCATTAATTTTCACGAAGACCAGAACATAAGCCTTTATATTGATCGTAGAAATATTTCCTTTAGTTCAGAACCTAAATTTTTTGCTAGAGAAATAGCTATTCCCATACTCTTACCTGACCTCTTACCCGAATCCGATACTTCAATAACAACCAATAATGATACTTCAATAATAATTCACCCAGAGATATTTAATCTTTATTTGGGAAATTCTGAAGGAGACAGCTTATTTCAAGTGCTTAATCCACAAAGGCAAATTATGGCCTATTTTTCTGAGTTAGATACAATTATTGAATTAAAGGAAAACTATTATTTAAGATATCATGGTACTCCAACAAGTAAGGAATTTGAAGAGGTACTTTATTTGGCTGGATTAACAAAAAGTCAGATTTGGGAATTACGAGATAAGCTTAAAGGAACTGGTGTTTCTGAGGGTTTTCGGAAGGATAAATCTGGAAATATTTTTCTTGGTTATTGGGCTTTTCTAGGTGAAGGAGCATTTGAATATGTTATGCCTCAATCTCAATACGAGTGGAGAGAAAACGTTTTTGAATTTGGTGTTATTGATCAGTATTTAGGTGTTTTCTGGCATTATGGAGAGCGACAACTGGAAGATGGTATAGTTTGCTTAAGTAGACCTCTTATAATTGTCGACTAATACTTTAAAAACATGTGGAAAGAAAAACTCGCCCTCTACGAACAAGCCATCAACAAATGCCCCCGTTTTGAAAAAAAAGGCAAAACCATGCCCTATACCTCAGCCAATGGCCACATGTTTTCTCAGCTTAATAAAAACGGTGACCTGGGAATTCGTTTTTCTAAAGAAATCCAAAAGAAATATATCGAGGAGTTGGGTACGGGAAATTATATCTCCTATGGTGCCGTGATGAAGGGTTATGTATTAATGCCTGAGAGTATCTGGGAAGATCTGGATCAACTAGCGGCTTATTTGAATGAAGGATATGAGTATGTGATGACATTAGAGTCAAAATAGAAAAGAATGGAACAACGACTGACAATTATCGCGCTGGGAGTAGAAAATCTCAAGAATT
>JAGQVA010000391.1 GCA_020438265.1 Bacteroidota bacterium | reverse complement strand
CTTCCAAAACCCCAACGCCAAAGAAAGTTGTGGTTGTGGAACCTCTTTTTCTGTCTAACCTTAACCAAAATAAAAAAGTGATTTTTAATGGTATGTTATCTTTGGTTTGGCAGCTAAAGACAATATCGGAAAAGAATTGTTTGAGCTTGTCATCAATATAACTGGTATCTTCTTTTTGTAAAGAGGTGATATTCAATCGGCCAAATAGACTCTTAGGCAAAATACCTTCAAGTGCACCTCTGACCTTTTTCAAATCCTCGAATGTTCGCTTAAGAAAACGGTCATGCGGATTTTTGATCTGCTCCTGGTCGGCAGATTCTGGTTGTGCTGCTTTATTTTTCATGGTTAAATTTAACGTGAGATTAAAAATAAACTCATATTAAATTTAGTTAGGGTCTGCTGAAAAAGTCCCCTTAAGGAGGCAACTCGAAGTCCTAATACCCCAAGGTATATGGGTGATCTGATAGCTTCTTGATTTCTGTCAAGGCCCAGAACTTCAGGAAGCGGACCCTGGCTCCTGTAGATTCGTTTTGCATCCAGGGTAAGTATCTCAAAATAACATTGGATAGGGTTTTCCGGGAGGATTTTGAGCCACCTTCGGAGGTTTAATACAGTAAAAATGGCGGCAATCCAACTTTCAGAGGTATCGGCCCTTCTGGCTCTGATTCTAGTGAGTCCATACGCATTTTTCCCCTGTCCAAACTTTCCTTCGATATGATTTCTCATGTTTCGTTCATTGCGCAGTTTTCGTTTGGCATAGGCGCTGAGTGCTTTGGGTCTTCCCAAAGGTAGGCCAATATGCCTGATGCCCCTGCTTTTGAGCCAAGCCCGATTAGCTCGTGTGAGATAGATTTGATCAGCCAGGACGACTTCGGGGTCATATCCGTAGAGATCTTGATAGGCTTCTACCTGGTTGATCAAATCGGTGCACTCATTGTAGGCATCCCAACTCAGATGATCGATCCGACAAAATCCATCGACCTCACTCACCCCCAGTTTCGCCCCAAACTCGGTTTTTCCTTTATCCTTTCCCCTGGGAATGGGGCGAACATAAGGCTGGTACAAATTGACAATCCGGTCTGGATGGCTCTTGACCCGATGCTGATACATATACAATTGTTGATCATAGAGCAACCTGATGACCCAGAAAAGCTTCAAATCCCGGAATCTGAGGGGGAAAGGCTTCTTAGGGAGTTCCTCGAACAAGGCATCAATGGTCTGGATATTTCGTCGTAGGTATCTCAATTGCCTGCCGATGCCTTTTCGGAGTGCTTTCTGCGATTTCTTTCGCTTCTTAGCCAAGGCCAGATAGTGCTTTTGGGCCACCCTGCGATAGGTTCTTGGTTTGATCTTTCGATCCGAGCGTTGGTAGAGCAGATCAATGATTCGTTCACTTTCCAGCCGGGCCTGATTTAACAATTTCAAATCGGTAGGATATTCAATGAGTTGGTCGGCCACTGTGGCGTCTATCTTCAATTTTCCTTTATGAGAGGGATGCTGACCTGACGGTTGACTCACTTCGGATTCTGCCTGAGGAGATCGTTGGGGGGCTGGTGAATCATCAGGGCAAGAAGGAGATGTAACTGGAGCATCAACCGGGGGTTTTACTTTTTTTTTATTTGTTGGGCTTTTTCGATGATCAGGCGATTGAGCTGATCAAATTGATGAGCCCCCATCCGTTTACGAAGTGTGACAAACAAAGAGGAATCAAAAGGGGCTGCCAGCTCGAAGCTCCGATAACCCACAAAAAACTGTAGATAGATATTTTCCTGGATCATCGATAAGGTATCCCGATCGCTCAAACCCAGGTAATGCTTGACCAGCAAGCAACCCAGAACCAGGCGGGCATCCAGGCCAGGACGACCCATCCTAGCGTTGAGTTGGGAGGTATAAATCTTGGCCATTTCATCCCAGGGAAGCGCCTGGGCCAGTTTTACCCAACGATTGTTGCCATCTAAAGGACGGCCAAAGGCTGACTCAAACGAGGCAAAACTTAACGATTCCTGAGGTGTATATCGGATCATTGTCTGCAAGGCTTTGGAAGCTAAGATACCATAATCCGTGCATGTATAATAACCCTTTTTCCAATTTCTGGATGATAACTCACTGAAAAATAATTCTTTACTCAAATGGTCTGCCTTTTTCAGCAGACCCTATTTAGGGATTCCACTTTTGGGGGGATACTTTATTTTTAAAACCACAAAAGTCACAAAAGCACACATAAGCATATCATAGAGTTGCTACCTTTCTGTGGACAGTAAGTTTAGCGAAAAAAACTTACATTGACACATATGGGAAAACCAAGGAGAAAATTTAACAAAGACTTTAAGCTTCGGACAGTAGAAATGAGCTACGAGAGCGAGAATATCCAACATTTGGCCAAGGAGTTAGGCATTCGTGCCCATTTGATTTATCGTTGGCGGACGGAGTTATCGACCCACAAGGAAGAGAGTTTTCCCGGAGAGGGTAATAAACAAATGAGCCCAGAGGAGGCCCAGATTTCCTTACTGAAGAAACAACTTCGAGAGAAGGATCAAGAGCTTGAGATTCTAAAAAAGGCCATCGGCATCTTCTCCAAGAGAGACGGGAAATCTATCAGTTCATAGCTGATCATCGAGGGAAATTTCCTGTTGAGCGGATGTGCGAAGTGATGGGGGTAGGAAGAAGTGGGTTTTATGCCTGGCTCAAACGGCCCCCTTCTCACAGATCGATTGAAAATGAAGGGCTGAGTCAAGATATTCGGCGCATATTTACCCAGAGTAAAGAAAGCTATGGGAGTCCACGGATCACCCAGCAGCTTAAGGCAGAAGGGAAACATGTCTCCCGGCCCAGAGTCGCTCGTTTGATGCGAAAAAACCATCTGAGCAGTAGAATGAAGCGAAAATTTGTCCATACCACCGACTCAAATCATGAGCTGGAAATCTGCCCTGATTTGCTCCAGCGCCAGTTTGAACCGGGGAAAATCAATCGAGCATGGGTATCAGATATCACCTATCTCTATACTACTGAGGGATGGCAATACCTGACCATGATTATGGACCTGGGAGATCGAAAGGTCATTGGATGGACCTTGAGTGAATCGATGCGTACAGAGGATACGGTCATTCCTGCGTGGAACATGGCCATTGGAAATAGAACCCCTCTACCAGAACTCATTTTTCATTCTGATAGAGGCGTTCAATATGCCGCACATGACTTCAGAGAAGCGTTGAAAAAACAACCAGCCATTCGACAGTCGATGAGTAGGAAAGGAAATTGCTGGGACAATGCTGTGGCCGAAAGTTTTTTCAAATCCATCAAAAACGAATGGCTATATGCAAAAAGACCCTTGACTCCCAAACAAATGAGGCTTGCCGTCTTTGAGTACATCGAAATTTGGTACAATCGAAAAAGAAAACATTCTGCTTTGGGATATTTATCTCCAACTGAATTTGAATTACAATTGACAAAAATTGCATGAACTCTTTCTTATTGTCCACTTTTTTGTTGCAATTCCATCATTATCTTTGTGAACTTTTGTGACTTTGCGGTAAAAATAAAAAACGGTTTACTCCAAAAGGACCGTTGTTATCCTCTGCTTACATCTCTGTCTTCCCGGACTTAAATGTAATCTCCTCCATGCTAATCAAAATCTGACCAGGTTTTGCTTCCGGATTTTTGATGACAAAATAAACGTTATGAAAACCTTCCACGCCGCCGAGCATGACGGAATGTTTTGGACGAAACATTTCCCTCACTGTCTGGAAACCAGGCCTTGGGCCTTTCTTTCCGCCTTTTTCCCAGGCATCAACCAGTTTTTGCATTTCGGCGCGGAAATCGATCTCTATCGGAACGATCTTTTCAGTTGAACCGACCAGTGTGCCATCAGGGCTATCCAGGTGAATTTCAATAATCGCACCAGTAGCATCAGCTCTCGCAGATGCCTGAGCATTGATAATGACTTCGCTAATGCCAGTTAAATCAAGGTTATGAAACCCTACATAAGCACCATTTTCAATCACATTAAAAGACCTGCTGGGAGTAATCAATAATTGCGTTCCTTTGGTTTCATCATATTTTTCAACATTGACAACCGGATTTCGCAGGGCAATAATTTTTTCTGAAGTAAGTGGTTTCAGCTCATCAACCCCTTTATCAGTGTAAGCAGCTCGTAGTAAATAACCACCTTTTCCATTCTGTCCAGTGGGAGTTTTGGTTGTGTAAGTACCGGAAAGCGGAATATCTTCTTTCACCTGCTTTGCGTCGTCAAGACTAAGGACGTATTCTACCATGGATTCAGCTTCCTGCTGAGACAAATCAGGGTGCGCACTCATCGCATGTTCACCCCATCGGCCTACACTTCCATTCATGATTCTACCTGCCAAAACAGATTTCATAGCAGCTTCATTCTGATATTTTTTTGCTACTTCCAGATAACTAGGCCCAATGGATTTTTCTGCTTCCTTATGACAAGCCAGACAGTCGCTGGCTTTAATCAGGTTTTTCCCCCGAGAAAAACTTACCCATTCGTCACTGGCGCGATGATTTTGTGCAATTTCAATCGGGTCAAAACCTTCAGGAGCGTAGTCAAAATTAACAGCAATTTCTTCAGGAGTAATGGTCCCGTCTTCCTGGTCTGAAACTTCAATTGCGTAAGCCAACTGCCCGCCATCGAAAAAGAAAGACTGATTTCCTTCTGAAATGGCAATATCTACTGCCGGAGGAGCATTTCCAGCCACGAGTTCAAAACTTTGTTCATTACTGCTTCCCTGTGCATCAGTTACGGTCAGTTTTACTGAATACAAACCTTTCTGATCAAGGGAAAGGGTCGGATTCGCCTCCGTGAGGGTTTTTGAAAAACCATTATCTGAAGTGACAGTCCACTCATATTTGAGTTTATCTCTGTCATAATCTTCCGTTCCTTCAGAAGAAAGTTTTACAGTCAAAGGCAAAGCACCAGCCATTTTATCGGCACTCGCATGAACAACTGGCATTCGGTTACCGCCATTATACTGAATTCGTTTTACCTGTGCGTTTTCATTTCCTCTGAACCACGCTGAACCATACTCCAATACATATAAATCCCCATCAGGACTAAACTGCATATCAATGGCACTGGAAAAGTTTTCACCTGGCAGAAAACGCTCCATGGACACATAATCTCCATTTTCATCCATCGTAATAGCCATAATCCAACCTCGCATAAATTCTACCATTAGCCATTTTCCTTCATAATAGGCAGGAAAACGCTTGTCAGATTTTGCGAAATCAGCCTGATGAAAAACCGGACCACCTGTCGCACTTCTTCCTGAACTTCCCATAAGCGGAAATTCTTCTGAATAAGAATAAGGATACCAGAGAAAAGCCTTTTGTGGTTTGGGGAGTTCAGTCAAACCGGTATTATTCGCAGAAGTATTAACCACATTTTCAGGATCAAAAGGCGATCCTACAGAGTCATTGGTGTGGTCAAAATCACTATAGGGTTTATTGTCTCCAATAAAATACGGCCAACCAAAAAATCCGGGACCTTTAGCCTGGTTAAACTCGTCATATCCACGAGGGCCACGAGGAGTCTCTTCA
>JAGQVA010000390.1 GCA_020438265.1 Bacteroidota bacterium | reverse complement strand
ACCGCTAAAGAATGGCGTGAAACTAATCCTGAGAAAGCACAAAATGGGAATATCAGAGACTATGCTGATATTATTCAGCTCAATGTCCTCGCTAATCTTGAGAGTCTAAATTCTGTTTTAATTGAGCGTGGTGTCTCAAAGGAAAAAAGGTTTGGTTTACTAGCAGAAACAGCTATTTCCCAATACAAAAAACTATCCGAGCAGGAAAGCTTAAAACGTTTAGAGTAAATTTTTTATTCCCACTTCGATCGCTTACGCCGCTTTTTCCTCTCATCTTCCTTCCGCATCATCCCCCACAATATCACTAAAAAGGAAAATACAGTAATCCCCCCTATTATCCAGGTCAAATAGGAAGAACCAAATGGCGGCTTATCATCTGCAGTTTTCAGGGCTTTTCGGTAAAATTTATCAAGGGCATTCACTTCGAGTAACTGGGGAATGGGATCACCAGAGACGATGATAGGAATGGATTCAATAGAAGCTGAATCATAGGCTCTTTTCTCAGGATCGAAATAATAAAAAGTAATGGGCCCTAAATCATACTCTCCGGCATAGGCAGCAATCACTTCGTAGCGAAAGTCTTTTATTCCAGAATAAGTATCTCCTGAATCCCGCTTCATAGATGTCACTGGATCAAAGGAAAGAAGATTATCGTAATCTGGTAACTCGGGACGGGGAGCCATTTGAAAATTGCCTTTTCCTTGCACTTCCAGAATTAGTGAAATGGATTCGCCCGTCTCATACTGATTCTTGGATAAATGATAGGAAAGGGAAAATTTTCCAATCGTTTTTGCTTTGGGAAGTCTGGTTTTAGGCAGAGCCTGAACGATAATTCTTTTGCTATCAGATTGCAGATATTCAATCCGATACTGCCCACGATTACGGCCCGTTTCGGGGTCTAATTTCACATAAAGGTGATCGTAGTTTAATCCGACATTTTCCAGCTCAAAAACTCCTGTATCTGTGGGAATCAGAAAAGTGCGATACAAAATATGCTTTTCGTAATCCGTTCCGTTTAATTCTACATTTTCAGGGTTTGCCGGGGGAATCGTCTGAAACATCTCCCGAAAATCTGCCCAGTTGATACGATCAGTCATCCCTCTTATTCCCAGGGAATCAAACCTGATTTTCTTTCGGTCTGAAGCCTTAATCCACAGTTGAATTTCTGTTTTGATGGGTTGACCGGGATAAACGCGTTCCTGATCACAAACCATTTTCAGGCTTATGTCTGCATTTGTTATTTGATAGCCATTACTTCCCTTGGGGCGGGGAGGTTCTACTTTCACAATTAATGAACGGGTTTTATGAAGGCGGTTTCCAACTTTTACAGGAAAGGAGGGAACGGTAAAAGTGCCGGTAGAAGTGGGCTGATATGACTGTAAATAATTGGTTTCCCTGCCCTGACTACGCATATTGACGATGGCATCTTCGCTGATTTTGGTAAAACCATTGATATCGGGAAACTCGGGATTTAAGTCCAGATGTTTCCCTTGTAGTACCAGAATCACCTGAAGTTTATCATTGAGAGAAATGAAAGGGGAATTGGTATACACTCTTACGTCCTGCGCCAGGATCGCCTGGGTCAGAAGGATCAAACAACTTGCAGCCAGAAAGAGTTTTTTCATTTGGTGTTAATTCCATCACCTGTCTCCATAACCAAAAAAGACAGGTAAATAAATTACAGCTAATTATTCGTAAATAGACAAATATTTGCGTCATCTTACTAAAATCGTGTATGAACCAGCAAAAAAAGAAGGTGATTGTATCAATTACAGGGGCGAGTGGTAGTATCTATGCAGACCGTTTTTTACAGCAATTGGCCCAATTTGACCATGTAGAGGCTGGAATCGTCTTTTCAAGGAACGCTCCGGATGTTTGGGAGCATGAACTGTCCAAACCGATGGATGTTCCGTTTCCCGTGTATGAACGGTCAGATTACCGGGCGCCATTTGCCTCAGGATCTGCCAAATATATGCACATGGTGATTATTCCCTGTTCTATGGGCACTTTGGGGCGAATTGCCCATGGAATTTCGGATGATTTGACGACTCGTTCGGCGGATGTAATTCTCAAGGAAAGAAGGCAATTGATCTGTGTGGTGAGGGATACGCCGCTGAATCTGATCCATATTGATAACATGAAAAAAGTTACCGAAGCAGGGGGAATTATCCTGCCAGCGGCACCTTCGTTTTATTCCCGCCCAAAGGATATGAACGAGCTGGTTGATACGGTGACGCATCGGGTGTTGGATTTGATTGGGCTAGATCCGAAAGGGTATCGGTGGGGGGAGAAATGATTATAACATCTCTTCCTGCACCAAATAATGAGGCCGCTCTTTAATTTCGTCCAGAATTCGCCAAATATATTCTCCCAATATCCCCAGCATCAACATGATTCCTCCTCCCAAAAAGAGCAGCAGGATCATCAATGGAGCCCAGCCTTCAAATGGAGTTTGGTTTACAAAATAGGCATACACAATACTGATGGTATAGATCAAACCCGAAAAGGCAACCAGTAATCCAGCCACGGTCAAAAATCTTAAGGGCAGGTAACTCACATTGAGGAAAGCAGAATAGAAATTATTAAACCTTTTAAAGAAATTGTACTGGGATTTACCTATGGTTCTCTCGACTTTATCATAAGGGATAAATTTCACATTATATCCGGCCCAGAGAATGTCATACTGATAAAACCGATTCCGCTCTTTGAGTTGATTGATATACTGCATTACCTTTTTATCCAGCAAGGCAAAGTCAAATCCGCCCGGAGGGACATTGGGTAATAAAAGTTTATAAAACAATCGGGAAGTTACTTTTTTACTGAAGGAGGTAACGTGAGACTGACGATAACTGATGACAATTTCACTCCCTTTTTTCCATTCGTGGATCATTTTCACGCACTGTTCGGGAGGGTCTTGCAGGTCCGCAGCCATATTGATGACCAAATCACCCTGAGCGTATTTCCAGCCAGCAAGAATAGCTGCCATTTGACCAAAATTTCGGGAGAAAGAGATGACTTTTACTTTGGGATTTTTGGCCCTCAAAGCCTTTAGTTCTTTTAATGAACCGTCCTTTGATCCATCATTGACAAAAATCAATTCATAATCATCGTCAGGGAAATTTGTCTCTAACTCCCCAACAATTTTATCATGAAGAATGGTTAAGGCACCTTCATTCTGATAAACCGCAAAACAAATTGAAATCAGACTCAAAACTTAAGATTTAATAGTATAGTAGAGTTTCAACCACGTTGTCAATTACATTTTCACAATCGTTAGATTGTCATTCTGAGCTTGCGAAGAATCTAGGCACCCAGAGCAAAGCGATGGGGCTAAACACCTTGAAGTCAAATAATTACGAAAAAAGCTCACTCGCTTCGCTCGTGATGCTTAGATCCTTCGCCAAGGCTCAGGAAGACACTCTGTGTCCACCATAAGGTCTGTAAAAAAATCTTATTGACAAAGTCTTCAGGTTGCTTAACAAATAATATCTTCTAAAAACGAATACCTACTCCCCCTTCTCACACATCAGGAAAATACTCGAACAAAGATCAGGGTAAATATGCCCCAACTGAAAACAACCTTCCAAATATTCAGGAGAAATAATATCTGTCTTCAATAATCTGTCCCATTGAAAATTGGCAAGTGCTTTAAAAAATATGCCTGAGCGATGAACGACCTTCAAACCAGCAGCTCTGGCGTCTCTTTCCAGGGTATCCAGACTATAAGTAATTCTATGTCCGTGTTCCTTTTCGGCGGGAGTAATCGCTGAATTATGCGTAATCAGGCCCATTTTCACCGCTATCTGCCTCGAAGGAGCATTGGCGTTGGGACAAACCAAAAAGAATCGCCCGGTATCAGACAACCATTCATCATTCACCCTTTTCATGACTCCTACCGGATCGTCGAGGTGTTCGAGCACGTGCGTCAGGATAATATTATCATAGGTAGTGGGAAGTTCCACATCTTCCAGGAGACCGTGGACATAATTGATATCATCTCCCAGTTTTTCCCGGGCCTCTTTAATTGCCTCATCGGAAGCTTCGAGACAGGTGATATCATCAAAATAAGGCAAAAACCTTTTTGTAAAATCTCCCTTAAAACTCCCCAGTTCCAGGAAATTTCCTTCTTTGAAAAAGGGTTCAAAGGATCTCAGCATATAATAATGCATGACATCGAAGTCAAAATTATATGCGTACTTATGATCTTTGGTATCTAAAAATTCTTTATTATAATCTCTGGTGTTTGACATACGATATATATAGTTATAATGAGGTTTGCATCAAAAAATGATCTTCCTGGTTATCCTTGATCTCAAAGTTATGCTTTTTATAGAAGTTAATTGCCCTTTCGTTACCTTTATTCACCTCAAGAATTAACTTTAGAAATCCTTCCCTTTTCGCCCTATCTATACAATTTTGCAATAATTGAGAAGCAACTTTTTTCCCTGCATAAGCTGATAATACACTGACATTGGTGATAAATCCTTCTCCAGTTTCCTTATTCGTCAAATATACAGCGATCAGTCCGATTAATTCCTGACCGGCCCAGGCTTCTAATCTGGTGGATTTTTCAAAGATTTTCTTCGCATACGCCTTCAAATCTATCCTTGAACTCAATCTGGGTACAAAATCAGCGTCGCACTTTTGTAAATGAACGTGTATTTCTTCTTCCTTTGATTGATCTTCTGTGTAATTGATCGCCTCTGTCATGGGTTATTCTTCACTTGACAATTCAGCCAGGCCAAAACCAAACCTTCCAAATTTGTTTCCATTATAAAGTAAATAGGCCTTTCCATCAACCTCAAAAATATGCGGATAACACATCATTTCGCTATCCCAGCCCTCAGTCGATAAACCAATTCCTGCCTTATCATCCTCTCTGTGCCAGTTTTTCAAATCCTCTGACCATGCGTAACCCAGGCGGTATCCTCTCGCGGGGTTGGTTCTGAAGTCCGTCGCTTCTCTATAACAAAAATACATGTGGTATTTGTCTCCTATTTTCAGTACTGTGGGAAGCGCCTGACATTCGTCCTCATTTAACTGATCATCAATGATTTGCCTTCCTTCTTCCTTCTCCCATTGAATCCCATCCAGGGAAGTGGCATGCCCGATTTTGTAGACTCTGGCCACGGGTTCATCAGCTGTTTCCTCCATCCATCTTACCCCGAAGATATACCACATGTGGTAAGTGCCTTCGTAATATTTCACAAATCCATCTCCCACAAGAAAAGGTTCTTTTAGTGATGACGTCAACACAGGACCATGCCCATATCTTTGGAAGGTTTCTCCTCCATCTTCGCTGATTGCCAGGCCAATGGAGGTTTCTACAGGTACAACAGCTCTTCTGTTCCAGCCACAGGTATATGCTGTGATTTTTCCTTCATGCATGAATGGATTAATCGGGAAAATGCCATGCTCATCAAAGGTTCCCTGTTCGCCCAGACCAATAACCGATTTGTCTGACAGTCTGAGAATTTGAGAAAAATCCTTACTGAAATCCACATAAGAGATAAAACTCAGGTACATGCCATTTTCAGGCTCCTTTTTTCTCGTGGAAAAGTA
>JAGQVA010000389.1 GCA_020438265.1 Bacteroidota bacterium | reverse complement strand
TCTTTCGGTTGCTTATGTCATTGCCCGCGATGGTACCATTTATCAGCTATTCCATTCGGCATACTGGGCTTTTCACCTGGGTACAGGTGCAGTTGCCGGGAATCAGACCATGAGCCAGAAGTCGATCGGCATTGAACTGTCCAATTTTGGTCCCCTGAAACTCAGCAGAGATGGTACCACTCTGGAAACAGTATATTCTCAATACAGAGATCCCGGTACGGGTCGCCAATTGCCTGTAGACAATTATTGCCTCCTTTCTGATGAAAAAAAATATGTCAAGGTTAATGAGCCTTTTAAAGACTTTGAGTATTTCGCCACATTTACCCAGGCTCAGTATCGAAGTTTGATTATCCTTACCCGGTATTTGACAGCTGTACATGAGATTCCCCGCAATTTTCTGGATGAATCTGTTCGTTATCAGGCCAGTGTCCAAAATGCCACGTTTAACGGGATCGTTAGCCATGTCAACCACAGGGAAACAGGAAAGTCAGATATTGGCCCTGCCTTTGACTGGAAAACTTTTATCGATGGGGTAAAGGCTCCCGGCTTTAACGCACAAAATGCAGATCTGGGAACCGGAACTTTGTCAAACGCTGCCCTGAGTGGAGCCCTGGCCGCTTCTGGTCTGGCCGCTGTAGGTGTTGTCGGATTATCCGGAAGTAATCAAATCGGATTTCAGGGACAAAGTTTTACCGATGAGAATGAAATGATTACAGCGCTCGAACCCAAAACCCGTGGCATCTCTCAACGCCAGACTACCAGAGGCTTACAAATGCCCCGGGAAGAGTTTATGGAAGAGGCTTCCTTTGACCCCTGGAGGGATGAAATGTTGGAATAATAGGAGATTTGCGGCTTTAGTTGTCTTAAAAATAACTAACTTTGTCCTTGTTTTTAATCAAATTCTACGTTTAAGACATCATGGCCCAACGACGCTTTTCCAATATATATATTTTGATTTGGCTTCTGGGAATTTCCCTCTCTGCACAGGCTCAGTATGCCTTTCCGGGTCGCCAGATAACCTTACAGGGTTCAGGGCAGGATTCTCATACCAAAGTAATCAAACCCCTTCGTTTCCAACAGGCTCAAAGAGGAGGTGGATTTCCCTCTACCTTTACTGTTAATTATACTGGATTTTCTGCGGCCCAGGAAGCTGCTTTTCAGTATGCCGTTGATTTATGGGCAGCCGAATTATTTGAGACCATTCCAATTACGATAGACGCCAATTTCACCTCTATTTCCGGTGGTGGCCTTGCTTCCGGAGGACCCAATTCTTTTTACAGCAGCTTTACAGGAATTCCGGTTTCAGGGATGAAATACCCAATCGCTATGGTTAACCAGTATGAAGGATGTGATCAGGAACCTTTGGCCTCTGATATGACAATCAATATCAACAGCGATAGTACCTGGTACGATGGCGTAGATGCCAGTCCCGGCTCAGGTCAGTATGATCTCGTAACCGTTGTGATGCATCAAATTGCGCATGGACTGGGAATTATTGGTACAGCAAAATATGGAGCCGTTGATTGCGGGATTATTGGTGGTGGTTGTTTAGGCTCTCCTATGACCATTTATGACAATCATATAGCTAATGGAGGAGGCGCCTACCTTTCCTCTCAAACCAATCCTTCTGCTGCTCTGGGCGGAGAACTTGTCAGCAATAATTTATACTTCTACGGCACCAATGCAGCATCGGGCAATGGTGGTCCCAATCCACAGATTGAAGCTACCAGCACTTTCTCTGAAGCTTCGGACTATTCCTTTCTGGACGAAACAGCTTATCCGGCGGGAAATCCTCACTCTCTGGTTACACCAGTAATTGGTACCGCAGAGGCTATTCACGATCCTGGTGATGTTGTCAGGGGAATCCTGAAAGATATTGGCTGGACACTCGCAGAAAATGCTGCCGCAGGAATTGATGTGAGAACCGTTTTTTATGCAGGAATGAGCCTGGATTTTCATGACGCATCTTCGCAGGCTACTTCCTGGGAGTGGGATTTTGAAAATGATGGATTTGTGGACGCAATTACTCAAAACCCTTCGCATACATACCCTACTGCCGGGACTTACACGGTTAAACTGACGATTAACGGAGGCGCATCAACCGTCTTTGAAACAGTAGAGATTTTTGATCTTCCTGGCCCTGACTATCCTTATATCCAGGATTTTGAATCAGGGATTGCCGGGTGGTATGAGGTGTCTGGAGGATGTGATCAGTGGGAGTTGGGTGCAGCGAATAGTGGTTTTTATAAACCCGCTAACTTTAATGCGACCATTGCAGGAAGTGCCAGTTGGGTTACGAATTTAATGAGTGGGCATGGTTCAAATACAGAATATTATTTAGAATCTCCGCCATTTTCGCTTCAGGGAGCCATCGGCAATTATCTTCTTATTTTTGAATACAGATATGTCGGGGGAACAAATACAGGTTTTAATGTCCAATATTCTATTGATTCAGGCGCAACGTGGAATGTACTTGGAACCCAGGGAGCCGGATGGTATAACTCCGCCTCAATTACAGGCTTAAATGGAGAACCAGGCTTTAATACGTATGCTTTCGCTCCAACCGTAGTTACTCAAAATATAGACGCACTGAAAGGGAATCCCGATGTACGGTTCCGATTCAAATTTGGAACCCTAACAGCTTCTGTTCCCGATGACGGAGTTCAAATCGACAATTTCACCATTGATGGAAGTGTCCTTGATGCAGAAGAGATCCAGTTGAATGGGGTTAATAGGAATAATCAGATCCTGCTCACCTGGACAACTGAGAAAGAATACAAGACTGATTTTTTTGATTTGGAAAGATCATCCGATGGGCAAGATTTCCAAAAAATCGGGCAGGTAAAGGGTAACGGAACGACCTATCAACCAAGCGAATATGAATACACCGACGCCAATCCTTATTCGGGCATCAATTATTATCGTCTTAAACAGGTGAATGAGTATGGTCTTCATGTTTATTCAGATCCTGTTCAGGTGAGATTTTCTCCTGAAAGTCTCTTCACACTTGGTCCCAATCCTGCTGATCAGACATTAAATCTCAAGGTTTTTCAGCAGTCGAAAGATTATCCGATTGAGTTTAGGCTTATGTCGGTAACAGGGCAATTGGTGTTTGATTTTGCTGATCAGACTAAGGGTAATTATTCTCGCCAGGTAGATATTAGCCATTTATCGCCCGGGATTTACTTTTATGAGTTGAATATTCAGGGGCAGCGGTTTAAGGGGAAGGTTTTGGTTCGGCATTAAAATTATATATTAGGATCGGGCTTATGTAAGCCCGATCCTAAACCTCCCAATCACTCATTCCGCAAAACCTTAACCGGATTAGACCTTGCCGCCCGAAAAGTCTGAGAAACAATCGTCAAAAGCCCTAAACCCAGCAAAAGTAACGTAGCCATCACAATCGTACCAGGATCTACCTCAATTCTAAAGGCAAACTCCTGTAACCAGATCTGATTGATAAAATAAGCCGCAGGTGCGCCGATCACTACTGAAATACCCAACAACCACATAAAACCTTTCGATAAAAGCATAACCAAATTGCCCTCATTTGCTCCCAAAACCTTCCTGATTCCAACTTCCCGCAAACGGGTTTCCGCCGTATAGGTCGCCATTCCCAATAAGCCCAGACAAGCCAGGGTAATCGCCAGAAAAGCGATGAAACCGATAATTTTGATCATGATATTGAGGGTGATGTGTGTCTTTGCCACTTGCTCATCGAAATAGGCATAGTCGAACTCATGAACCGGGTCAATTTCCTTCCAGATTTCTTCCAGTTCGCTCATGGTTTGAGTAGGTTGATTGGAGCTGATGAGTAAATTCGCATGGTGGACTTTCGCGGGGTTATACCTGATCATTAGCGGCCCAAGAGGAGAATAAGTGTCCTGAAAATGAAAGTTTTTGACTACACCGATAACTGTCAGAGGGTTTTCAGAACCATGAATTTCGACCGTTTTACCCAACGCTTCCAGCGGGTCACCCGTTTTGCTAAAACCCATTCGCCGGGCAGAAATTTCATTGAGAATGATAAATTGCTCGTGGTCAGAAGAAGCCTCTTCGGGAAAATTATTTCCAGCCAGCAACTCAATATTCATTACATCCAGATAGTTTCTATCCACCATCAGGTGCGCCATAGAAATAGAATCACTGGTTTCAGGATTGATATAAACCGTAGTTTCCATACTTCCTGTTGCCGGAATTAAATTGGAAAAAGAGATTTGTTTCACATCTTTATGAGCAGAAAATTTCTGTTTCACAACTTCATAATCATTCCCCGCCATATAAATATTCACCACATTATCTGCCTTGAAACCCATGTCCAATTGATTCAAATAAGTCAGTTGTTTGTAAATTAAGGCAACAGAAATAATGAAAATCAGGGAAAGCGTAAACTGGGTAACGGTGAGAATTTTCCTTATCGGCATCCTGCGGGTGGCTTTCACTTCTACCATTCCTTTTAACACCTGAATAGGTCTGAATCCGGACAAATGAATGGCAGGGATAATTCCGGCAATCATTCCAACAAAAACACTAAATCCAAAAAATAAAGCATATAATTCCCATGACCGGCTCAGGTCAATGACTTTGGCGATTTCAGGATGAAGACCATAAAATCCCGGAACGAGAAATTCAAGTATCAAAGCAGCAATTCCCAATGCAAGGAGAGCGATGATAATGGCTTCACACAAAAACTGAGCAATGATTTGCAGCTTTACCGCACCAACCACCTTGCGTATTCCCACTTCTCTGGCACGGGTCAGGGCGCGGGCGATGGAGAGATTTGTATAATTAAAACAGGCTGAGGCTAAAATAATCGCCCCTAATCCCACCAAGAATAACAGAATATTCCCGGGCATAATCATCCCCAGTTCATTGCCATAGGATTTTCCGGGCGTAATATCGTTAAACTTCTGAACCTCCAGATAATAATGCGTTTTCGTTTGGTCTGCATAATATTTCTCCAAAATATCCGGAATCGCTGCTCTGATTGATTTCACACTTTTCCCTTTTTCCATTAAAAAGTAAGTGTAGGAATTATTGAGGTTCACCCAGTTATTGGTAGAAGGATAAAGCATCTCTTTTTCCTCAAAACCTTCCAAAGCTGCGATAGAAGTCAAAGCCTGAAACTGGATATGAGACTGCCGGGGAGGTTTTTTGATTAACCCGGTAACTACAAAATCGCCCCATTCTTTCAATTGAATGGTTTTCCCAATCGCCTCTTCTTCCCCGAAAAAACGTCTGGCTGTTTCATTCGTCAGCACGATTGCATCAGGTCCTTTTAATGCTTCTTCTTTATTTCCTTTCAACCATTCAAAATCAAAAACCGTGAGGAAAGAAGGATCGGTATAATATCCGGAGATAGGCAAAACCTTGCCATTTGCTTCTCCATCCCCACGAAAGTCCCGACGAATTCTGACAACTTCTTCTACTCCGGGATATTCTTCTTTCAGCACTTTGGCAATAGGCATGGGAGCCGTAGCCACGTTAATAACTTTCTCACTGCTTTCCGTTCTGCCCGAGACAATCCTGTAAATCCGGTCTTTATTTTGGTGAAACTGATCAAA
>JAGQVA010000037.1 GCA_020438265.1 Bacteroidota bacterium | reverse complement strand
GTATCGTTTTTTATCCTTATTTAGGTTTCTGACAAATATTCTCAAGTCCACTTTGTCTTCATCTTCAAATTCTGGAATGATTTCAATATCACTCGATGGATATTGTATTCCGTCAAAATTCAATCCGATTTCATCACAAGGTTTTGTTTCCCAAATAAAATAATTGCCCAACTAGCTGCAAACGCCTAAATTACTCCGCAATTTCTAAACCCACACAAAATGAAGCTTTTCTCAACGACCGTTTTTATATGCCTCCTGACAATTTTTTCGGTTTCCCTGACAGCCCAGGAATCCTCCAAGTGGGAAATCAAAGACATCGTCAACCAGGAATCTGTCTCCCAACCCCAATTTTCCCCCGACAGCAAAATGATCGTCTGGGCCAAAAGGCGTCCTTCAACGGAAAAAGATGAGTTTGTTTCGGACCTGTATCTCACGCTCCTTGAAAAAACAACCTCTGATGGCCCCAAACAAATCCAGCTCACCCGCTCTGAAGACTCCGATTCCGATCCATGGTTTTCCAGGGATGGGGAAATAATCTATTTCCTTTCCAGCCGCGAAAAAGGCAATAAACTCTGGGCACTCAGCATTTATGGGGGAGATGCTTTTGTGGTGGATTCTTTCCCTAACGGAATCTCTGATGTTTATTGGCTGAATGATACCACGATTACCTATATCAGTAGCGAAGGAAAAACGCTTTATGAGGAGGAATTAAAAAAGAAAAAGGATGATGTTGTTGTTGTGGAAGATGCTGAACATGTAAAACCTCAAAGGGTTTTTACCTATAATTTGAAAACCAAAGCGAAAAACCGAATTACTGATAATGCTTATCCTATTACTGATTACAGCGTTTCCAAAGATGGGAAATGGATCGTAAGTGCGCATCAGCTTTCGCCTCATTATCCGGTGGATGGACAGCCCAAGCCCAAATATTATTTGTGGAACCTGGAAAATGATAGCAAAAAGGAAATTCTTGCGACGTATCAGACGCCGGGTAGCTTTCGTTTTATCAAAGATCATTCAGGATTTTATTTTAGTGCAGTGCAATCATCCAATCCTGAATGGGAAGGCGCGGGAATTGATTTGCTGTATTTTTATGATGCTTCGAATGATGAAATTACCCCGGTTCCACTAAAGCACGATTGGGGAATGAGCCAGGGTTTTGAAGTCCTGGGAAATGATATCATTGTTTCGCTGGCGAATGGAACGACCCATCAACTGGCTTATTTTACCAAAAACAAAAAGAACTGGAAGAAATCCAAGGTAAATGCCGGGGATATGGATGAACATCTTTCTGTTTCTCTTATTTCTGAAAAGGAAGATAAAATAGCCTTTATTTATTCCACTGCTTCTATTCCGAATCAGTATCGGGTTTCGCCTGTCAGTTTTAACAAAGCCGGAATAGTGATTGAAAAAGGAGTTGAATTTGCCTCTGTCAATAAGCATTTAAAGAAAAAAACCTTTGCCAAAACAGAGAGTAAAAAATGGATTGGCGCTTTGGGAGAGGAAGTGACAGGTATGCTTTATTATCCTGCCAATTATGAAGAAGGGAAAAAATATCCTTTGATGGTAGCGATTCATGGCGGTCCTACTGGTGTGGACATGGAAAAGTGGTCAGATCGCTGGTCTTACTATCATAATCTTCTGACACAGAGGGGAATGTTTATTCTCAAGCCCAATTATCACGGTTCGAGCAATCACGGGCAAAAATTTATGGAGTCAATCAAAGGCCATTATTACGAATATGAACTTCCCGATATTCTGTCAGGAATCGATATGCTGGAAAAGGAAGGAAAAATCTACCGCGACTCTATGGCAGTGATGGGTTGGTCAAATGGGGCAATTCTCGCGACCATGCTCACAGTAAAATATCCTGATATGTTTCTGGCCGCCGGAGCAGGTGCGGGAGATGTCAACTGGACTTCTGATTTTGGTACCTGTGAGTTTGGGGTAACTTTTGATCAAAGTTATTTTGGAGGTGCTCCCTGGGATGACGTAAACGGAAAATTCTACAACGAAAATTATATTATCAAATCTCCTCTTTTTGAGATGGATAAGGTCAAAACACCGACCATTATTTTTCATGGAAGTGAAGACCGTGCTGTGCCCAGAGACCAGGGTTGGGAATACTATCGGGCTTTGCAACAAATTGGACAGGCTCCGGTCAGGTTTTTATGGTTTCCCGATCAGCCGCATAGCCTGGGCAAACTCACCCATCAAACCCGGAAAATCAAGGAAGAACTGGCCTGGTTTGATCATTATTTTCTGGGAAGATATCAACCTGAAAATGAAGCGGTCAAAGAAGAAAGCCCTTTGATGGCGCTGTTAGAGCTGGAAAAGGTGCAGAAACATCGGGGAGTTTTGGGGATTATGGACAATAAAATCTTATTGCCAGAAGTAGTGGCTTTGGGTGCTGATTCCATTTCGGTAGGCCGTTTTGAGGTGACGAACGCTCAGTATCAGAATTTCAAGCCAGATCACACCTTTTCAATGAGTCATGCAAATTATCCGGTTACGGGAATGGGTCTGGAAAATGTGCTGGCTTATGTTAAATGGTTGAGCGAAACGACCGGGAAAAATTATCGCCTTCCTAACGGAACAGAAGCAAAAGCCTGGCATGAAAAGGCGCGAAAAATCGCCAAAGAGGAGAATACGCTGAATTATTGGGCGGGATATGAGATCACGATTGATGAAGTGGCCGATTTGATGAAAAAGGTGGATTCGGTTTCTGGTACTTTATTACGTGAAGGAGGAATGTTTAAGCCCACAGAAATTGGCAAGGCAAAACTTTACGACCTGGGAGGCAACGCCGCAGAATATTTTCAGGAAAATGGAAAATCAGGCACCTATGGATACAGTGCCTATGATTTTGTGGATGAAGGAAATGAGAAAGTCAAATCGCCGGATAAGGGGATTGGATTTCGGGTAGTTTTGGAGGAATAGCTTTTTGTGATTCTAATACATTTTTTGGAGAGCGAGTTTTTTTACCACATAGCCACATAGAAACCATTTAAAATGAAGAAAACATAGACGAAACAGAAAATCTTGAATTTGACTTGTCTATGATTTCTTTCTTTTCTATTGGGAAACTTTTATTCGAATGCTACTGTGTCTATGTGGTAAAAATAAAATCTCTACGAAAAATACCGAAAATCATGTCCACCCTCAATATTCTGAAGGGCATAATAAATCAGGTCAATAACCCCTGCAACATCATCTTTATGGGCCATCTCAACGGTGGTGTGCATATACCGCAATGGCAATGAGATCAACGCAGAGGGCACACCCTGATTGGAATAGGCAAAAGCATCAGTATCGGTTCCGGTAGAACGCGAAGCCGCTTCTCTCTGAAAAGCAATTTCATGCTTCTTGGCAGTATCCTGAATAAGTTTCAGGAGTTTATTATGGACAGCTGGCCCGACGGTCATTGAAGGGCCTTTTCCTGATTTTACCTCTCCATTGACAATTTTGTCAATCATGGGCGTAAAGGTGTCGTGGGTAACATCTGTAACAATCGCTACATCGGGTTGAATCCGCTCTGCGATCATTTGTGCTCCGCGAAGGCCAATTTCCTCCTGAACAGAATTTACCACATATAAAGAGTAGGGGAGTTGAATATTATTCTCTTTAATTTTTCTGGCTACTTCTGCAATCATAAATCCACCCACACGGTTGTCAAGGGCACGCCCCACAAAGTACCGGTTATTGAGGATCATAAATTCGTCCTCATAAGTTACCACACAACCTACGTGAATGCCCAATTCTTCAACCTCTTTTTTAGAAGTGCATCCACAGTCAAGAAATATATTTTTGGTAGTAGGAATTTGCTCTTTGCTACTGTCCCTTCGGGTATGTATTGCCGGCCAGCCAAAAACGGCTTTCACAATTCCTTTGTCCGTGTGAATATTGACTCGTTTGGAAGGAGCAATCTGATGATCTGATCCCCCGTTTCGCACGAGATAAATAAACCCTTCTTCCGAAATGTAATTGACAAACCATGAAATTTCATCAGCATGTGCCTCAATCACAACTTTATAATCCATACCAGGATTGATAATTCCATAGACACTTCCGTAAGCGTCAACTTCATAGGTATCGATATAAGGTTTGATATAATCGAGCCAAATCTTTTGTCCTTGTGCCTCAAAACCGGTAGGCGAAGGATTGTTGATATATCTTTGGAGAAAATTCAGGGATTTTTCGGAAAATTCAGCCATCAGGGTATTCAGTATTGTAATTGGTTAAGAATGGCAAAGGTAGAAAATATTTGGAGAATACCGCGATATTGAATTAATTCAAAAGCTGATATTTTGATATTTAGAATGAAAGAAATGAAAAATTTACAGGTAATATTGTTTTTGGTGCTGATTCTGTGGTCATGGAGTTGTAAAACCCAGCCTGATCAGTCAAATAAGGAACAAAAAGCAGAGACAACCACAACGGTTATTTCTGAAGTAATGACTCCTGCTAAGTTTCAAGCGAAGATGGAAGAGCTGGGAGATGAGCAGCTCATTGATGTTCGTACTCCTGAAGAATATCAGGCGGGAATGATTCCCGATGCTGAGAATATAAATGTATTGGCTGATGATTTTGCTGAGCAGGCAAAAAAGCTGAATAAAAATAAACCTGTAATGGTATATTGCCGAAGCGGAAGACGCAGCGCCAGAGCTGCCAGTACTCTCAAAGACCTTGGTTTTACGGAAATTTATGATCTCGATGGAGGGTTCATTTCGTGGACAAAAAATAATTTGCCTACCAAAACTCCTTCTAATTAAAAGGTAGGCCAGCCGACATTTTCGGTTCGAATGTTTATGGAAATTTACATTTCTAATTATTTCGCTATGCTTCATTCAATCATCCACTTCTGGACTTATCTTATCCGTCCTATTCATTATAATGAGTCGTGTTGTTGTAAGCAATAACAAAGAGGCAATTCTTCGATTTGGTTAGGAACCTCAAACCCTACCCCTGAAAGTTTTACCTAACCCTATTAAATATGCTTGAAATATTAAAAACTACCTGGCNCTGGTACATTTCGGGGGCCATGTTAACGCTGGTGATGGGCTTACTCCTGTTTCTGGGAAAAAGCTTTGGTTTGTCTTCTACCCTGCGCCACATGTGTGCAATTGGTGGTGCCGGGAAGAGGATTCCGTTTTTCAATTATGACTGGCGCCAGTACAACTGGAATATGGTCTTGATTCTGGGAGCAATTATCGGTGGATTTATTGGAAGTACCGTTCTTAAAAATCCTGAGCCGATTCAGCTTTCAGAAGCAACAATTCATGATTTGGCCGAATTGGGATTTAGCACCCAAACCACCAATCTGGCTCCAACTGAAATTTTTAACTGGTCAGGTTTACTTACCTTAAAAGGATTTGTATTTATGATCATAGGAGGATTTCTGGTGGGATTTGGTACCCGTTATGCAGCGGGCTGTACTTCTGGTCATGCTATTTCCGGACTTTCCAATCTGCAGATATCTTCTCTGATAGCTGTTGCAGGATTTTTTATTGGTGGATTAATTGTAACCTATGTGGTAATACCGGTTGTTGCCTCCTTTTAACCTCAAATGATATGAATATACAAACTCAATCCAAACCCGATAATCATCTGGGAACGGATACAAGAACATATAAGCAACCTGTTTCATGGACGGGATATCTCGTTTATTTAACCGTCGGAATTCTCTTCGGTCTGATTCTGACCAAGTCTGAAGCCATATCCTGGTATCGGATTCAGGAGATGTTTCGCTTTCAGGCGTTTCACATGTACGGGATTATAGGCACAGCTGTGGTACTGGGAATTATTCTGGTAGCTGTAATCAAAAAGTTTAAGATTAAGGATATACATGGCGAAGAGATTCACTTCTTTGAAAAACCGGTGAACAGGTACCAGTATATTTTTGGCGGAACGATTTTCGGTATGGGATGGGCACTTACAGGAGCGTGTCCGGGACCTTTATATGTATTGGTGGGTAATGGAATGACAGCGTTTCTGGCTGTAATTGCCAGTGCTGCTTTGGGGGTTTTGACTTATGGGGCTTTGCGGGATAAATTGCCGCATTAAGAAAGTAGAATTCTTAATATCCCCATTTCTTATAATCCCCATGTCGATAATACTTGGGTCGGGAATCCATTCGTGCATGCAGCCAATAGACACCCATGCCTGCGGTACTTAACCAAACGGGTTTGTCATTGACTCTTGCGAGCATGGCTTCTCCAATTTTTTTCCAAAAGGTCTGGATCTGATCATCCGGACCTTTTCTTATAAATGAAGCCAGATGGGGATATGTATCTGGTGAAATGATTGGACAAGGAGCAACCAAAACCGAATCCCCACTGAGGTTGTTAAATGTAATGACGCCTTCATTTTTCGTATCTTTTACAAATTGATCAGAAAAAGACCTGATGTCTGGCTTTACCCTGGCCAGCGCATGACTATCAATTAATACGAATTCGTATTCCATGTCAAAATGTAAAAGGGTAACAGGAGGCGCTTCCCAGAAATAGGCAGAGAAGTCTGATTGAGCTAATATCTGCGTATAAAATTCCCGGAAATCGCTATTCGTCCGCCACAAATCCACCACTTCCCGATAAGTCAGGAAACGCTCTTTGTTTCTGATCTGATACTGGATTTTGCTTTGAGGAACAAGTACGGTTTCGATGGTTTGCCACATGTTGTGAATTTTTTCTCTTTGCCAAATTAAAAAAAATCTTTGAGTTAGAGATGAGTCATAGATGTAATAATAAATCCAGAAAATCATTTTTTCTTCTCCGGGCCACAGGAACACTGATGGAATCTGACATCTCAATTCTTCCTTCACGATAGTATTTGACAATTTCTCCCAGGTTAATGATGAAAGACTTGTGAGGAGACTGGAATCCAAAGGGTTCAAGCAATTTCCTGAATTCTCCCAGATTATAAGAACTCACAATATCTTTTCGACCTTTGACTACCACCCGAGTACATTTTTGAAGCCCTTCGCAACGAATAATATCCTCAATAGAAATAAATTCATACCCTTCTATGGTAGGAACGCCAATGACTTTGTGTAATGGCCAACTAAGCTCATAAGGCTGGATTTTAGATTCAAGCTCTTCTTTTGCACGAATGCGTTGTTCCGCATGCTGCACAGTTAATATAAATTCTGACATATTGATGGGTTTCAGGATGAACCCCAGGGCGCAATGTTTAATAGCTTCTGTGAAATGAGCTCGATTATTAGACAAAATAATGACCTCAAAATCAAAGCAGGGGCGTTTCATTAACATCTGTAACCCCTGGATTAAAGAATCTGCCAAATCAATAATAACCAATTGAGGTTTCTCCTCTTTCAGAACTTCTGATGCATTATCAAGACTCGATACTTCTGCAAGAATTTCAAGTTGAGGACAGTACTGCGTAATTTTTGCCAATGATAAAGGATTTGGCTGATTCTTATCTGTAAGAAAAAGAACAGAAAGTAACATGGTGTAAAGGCAAGTCAGGTTAAATAAGGGTTGATAATAATACCTGTAAGGAATGTTAACTCCTGAATAACCTAAATAATGTAAATCCAAAACAAAGATGGCAGACGATAGGCCTAAAACATGGGCCATTCATCCATGGGAATGGGAAAAAGCGGGTATGTTTACAAAAGGGCTTATGTAGAGTGTACGACAAGCCTAAGACAGAAAAGGTGTTTGTTTGGATTTTTTTAAATAAGGAATTGAAGGTAACCCGGAAACTCCGTTACAAAGTATTTTCATGCTTAAATTAAAGTGATGTTATCCATTCTGATGGTATCTATCCAATTATAAGTTAGGGGAATTAGGCAGAATCCAACAATATTGGGAATTAGTTTACCATATAGGTAATCAGGGGCAGCTTGACTCAGGTGGGCTTAAAATACCATTTTTTGTTTAAAAAGCAAATTGTGTTTTTTAAATTTTCTAATAAACTGTGGCGGTTAATGGTTTTTTACATGAAAAAACCGAAGGACAGATAAAGATAACCTTTGATTCCAAAAATATTCCCGGTCGTCTGATGGAGTTTTGTCCTTATGTGAAAATATGGGACCTTATGGACAATTCTCGGATATAGTTGAGAAGGTTACCCCTAATTTTCCCATGTTATCTACACTTCAACTTCTCCTGTCCCAATAAGGGAAGGGAGGCTGGCAGGTAATTGTTTAATTCTTTATTCTACTACACAGATGTTACAAATTGATAAAATTTATCTTTCAGTGGATAGTAGAAGAAAAATTTTCAAGGAAGAGCCAGAATGTATTACAGATGTTGTCGTGGAGCTGCGGTCCGGTGAAAGGTTTCTTGCATCTTTTTTTTGTTACGCCAAAATCTGGGAGATGAAAAAGGAATTTGAAAAATCGGGAAAGTTTTTGGCAGGTACTTATTTCTGGGCAAAAGACATGGTACTGGTTGATAATATTGAGCGGGGCACCATCAAAAAAATAGTGGAGCACTTGATTGAGGAAGGGGATTTTCTGGATGTATTCAGAAGAATTTCCATGTAATCCTGACTTAACATACTATTGGATAAAACTCTATTTGAGATAGCAAATACATAAAAATATTGCTCTTATGATTTCTGAGTCATTGAAAATAATTAAAGCTGAACTGGGAAGGCACATTGGAAACCTGAATGATAATGGTAGTGAAAAGGATGTGGTACTCGGAAACATTTCGCAATTGGAAAATGATGAAACAGGCATATTAAAAGACAAGGTTGTGATTACGCTGGTAAACTCGGAAGAAGAGAGTGCTTTGAAAAATTCGAGTAGTTTTTACCGTTCCAATGGAGCACTAACCTTCCAGAATCCGCCTGTATATCTCAATCTGTATTTGCTTTTTACAGCCAATTGGCCAGGAAATTATGAGGTAGCTTTGAGCCGTCTGTCCAGTGTGATGGAGTTTTTTCAGGGGAAGAACATATTCACTATTCAAAACTCTCCAAATAGCATTGCTGATCAGGAAAGTTTTACTGACCCTGATTTTATAGAGCTCCGATTAATTCTGGATATGTATACGATGACATTTGAGCAGATCAATCATTTATGGGGCTCTCTGGGAGGAAAACAAATCCCCTTTTTGATGTACAAGATGAGACTTGTGAAAATAGATTCTGACAGAGTCATCCGGGAAGGCAAAGTCATTGACGAAACACAGAATGGAACCGGAGTTATTGATAATTGATTAGAAAAACAAACTTACACTATGGGTATTCACGCGTTCACAAAACTATTGGAAGTGCGTATCTGGCACGATTACCTTCTCTTTGCAGAGAAGTTGCCGCCAGATATTCCCTCCCGATATGATGTGACAGAGTTGGTAAATATTGTTCCTTCGGAAAAAACGAAAACAATATTGGAATCCTACAATCTGTTGTTTCGGCCTACATCTACTGGTTTTGTAGTGCTTGCGAAGACAATCGGTGACGAGCCCGCCCAAACTTTTACCATTTTTGATGAGCCCGTAAAGCTTTCTTTTCTCATTCAGGGCAAACACCCGGCTTTTCCCGTAATGACCAATCTTCCTTTGCAGGGGTTTACCAAAAATCTGTTGTATTTCAACAACCTTCAATCCAATGTGCTCAATATTGAAAACAAGGTTGTTCATTATATTTCAACCCCTTTGCCTGGCTATGAGCCTGGTTTCAAATACCAAATGAGTGATTTGATCAGGCATGGAAACAAGGTCTATGAAGTCATCGATATACCGGTAGAAAATCCCCCGAAATCAGCACCCTGGGCAGAGGGGAAAAATACCCAATATGTCTCAAAAGCAGATCGGGTGTTGATTGGAACAGGTATGTTTGATTATGAAGGTGCTAATCAAAACCCTGGAGAGGAGGTAATATTTACGATCCGTAATTCATTTGGAGAAGGTGTGTTTGAAGAGAAGATAACTTCTCCTGAAGATCCTGAGGAAAAGGTAGCGCACAAACTGCGTTTTCGGGGCAAAGCAGAGGAGCTATATTCCATTTTTAAAGATGAGGCTTTGGTCGGGAGGGTTTATTTTCTGGATCCCAAAATGTTTAGCCCGCCTTTGGGAGTGATTGAACTTTTTCATACTCCCGACGGCCCCAATATGCCCGTTATTCAGAGCGGTTACAGGTATATTGACACAGGCCAGGACCCCCAGGCACCTCTTTCAATCCCTACGGGGAGAGTGTATCATATTCATTTTAAAAGCCGAATGACCTTTTGGCGCTATGTATCAAAAGAGGGAGAGAAGACCCTCGATAAGCCACGGTCTTTCAGTATGACTTTTAGTGGGGTATTGGATGAAAATAATAAAAAACTGCCAGACCCGGACCTGTCAGGTATCGAGATCGAAAAACAGGAAATCGACGACCTGGTCAAAGAAAAGTATATTTCAAAAATTTATATTTAAGCAATTGATTTACAATTTGTTATGGCGAGTACACTAAATCTAAAAAGGCCTGATGTATATATTCAGGAAATCAGCAAGTTTCCGCCTTCAGTAGCACAGGTTGCAACAGCAATTCCGGCTTTTATCGGCCATACTGAATTTGCAAGAAAAGATGGCGAAGATCTCACATTGAAACCGACGAAAATCACTTCCCTGCTTGAGTACAGGAAGTTTTTCGGTGGACCCCAAAAAGAACAACACGTAGTGGTTGCTATTGATGACACCACGGATGCCGAAGGTACCGTTGTCGATAGAGCCATCAACGCAAAGTTTCTTGATGACTCAAACAAGCCGCGCTCCAGGCATAATATGTTTTATTCCCTGCAAATTTATTTTGCAAATGGAGGAGGCCCTTGTTACATCGTATCCATTGGGCCTTATATGGACCCTGTGGGTGCCGAAATACCACTTGGAGACGCTACAGAAGGCTTTCAAAAAGCGCTTACACTTCTTCGTAAAGAAGACGAGCCTACTATTTTATGTGCACCTGAGGGCCAGGGCATGTCTGAGGCAAATTATGCCCTTCTCGTAACTGCCATGTTGAACCTGTGTGTGGATATGCAGGATCGTTTTGTTGTGGCAGATGTCCATAATGATGGCACGAGCCTGGAAACAGCGGGTGATGTTGATAATGCTATTAATCCTTTCCGGGACAGACTTCCGATTAATAAAGATATTTTGAAGTACGGTTCCCTGTATTTCCCGAATATCAAATCCGTATTCAATTATGAGACTGAACCCGAAACGGTAATCATTCAGCATAATGTGAATGGGCAACTTGGAGCAGGAGCATTAGAGGGGATGGTTAAGGAAAATCTGCCGGATAAAGCACTTGAAGCGAGTGTTGCTGCCGCTTTGGATGCACTTACCATAAACCTGCCTCCCAGTCCGGCTATAGCAGGAATCTACGCTCGTGTAGATAATGCGCGTGGCGTATGGAAAGCTCCGGCTAACGTCAGTGTATTTGCCATTAATGGATTGACTTTCAAAGTAACAGACCTTATTCACGAAAACCTGAATGTGGATGTGAATGCAGGAAAATCTGTCAATGCCATTCGCTCATTTACAGGAAGAGGAACCCTTGTCTGGGGTGCCAGAACCCTCGCCGGAAATGATAATGAATGGAGATATATTTCCGTTCGGCGATTCTTCAATATGGTGGAAGAATCTGTGAAAAAAGCGACCTATCAATTTGTCTTTGAACCCAATGACGCCAATACCTGGGCCAAAATCCGGGCAATGATTGAAAACTTCCTTCTCCTCCAGTGGAGAGCAGGCGCTTTGGCAGGGGCAGTGCCCGAAGATGCTTTTTTTGTTCATGTCGGGTTGGGTAAAACCATGACTGCTCAGGATATTCTCGAAGGGCGACTGATTGTAGAAATTGGAATGGCAGCTGTGAGACCCGCAGAGTTCATTATTCTGAAATTCTCTCACAAAATGCAAGTATCCTGAATTAACCTCATGATTGAATAATCTATTATTATAGAATTAAAAAAAAGAAAAATGGCAAAAGCTAAGAACCCTTCCCCAGAGGAATCTCGGGATGATTCACAAAACCTGCCCTCCAATGAGGCCAATACTATGAATGAAGAAAACCGGACCCGGGATAAATTTGCTGAGTTTTATGAAAAACTTCTGGATGAAGAACTGGAACAGGCAGAAGCGGAAATCCAGGTTTCTCATAATAAAATGGAGGAATCCAGGGATGTTTATGAAATCAAGGAAGATGCCTGGACCGATGCGGCCCGTTTCCTGAAAGAATATACCATGATTCACCGCGAAATTGAATTGCACCTGACACAGAGGACCGCCGAATTTGATGGCAATGTCACCGAGGCAAAAGTCATGCGTGATATGGTTGGCACCAATCTGAAAAATGCCATTGTAGGCATCAAAGGGCTGAGTAAAAGCCTTTTGAAAGTGGTGGAAAAGGCGAATAACCTCGATAAGATTTTAAAAGATACCTGTAATCAGGAAGAATATCGGGCATTAAATGAGGGGGTTAAACTGAAGGATCGAATGGCTGATATTTTGAAAGAGGCGAATCAGGCTGCTGATGCTGCCGGTGATAATTTCAGTGATGCTGTGATCGTGAGTGCTATTCACGCACAGCTGGAATATGAAAGTATTTCCCAAATGCTCACGGATGTGAAGACAACAGTAGCTGCTTTCGAGACAGATGTGCTTGCAAATTTAAAGTATGGTGATGACCGAGACGCGCTGACCCGGACCGAACTGGATAACTCCATCAAAGGATTGGTCATTGCCAATGACGATCATATCTATGCGCATCTGCATAAGAAGGGATTAGACACGGTAATTGATTTTATGGATCCCAATAATAAGCGGGAAGCAAACCGGGATATGAGTGATATCATTCGCGAGAATGAGGAAAACTTTGATCCATTGCCGGATCCGGAAGATCCTCCGAAGAAAAAGAATCACAGACGCAAAAATGGTGATGGGGATTAATGCTTTCTCTTACCATAACACAAAACTTTTGAATGATTAAAATTCACCAATTATGACTACAAGAGTCCAAAAATTATCAAAATATACCGCTGGCGAGCATATCGACTATATCCTGAATCTAAGGCGAAAAAAGCGCAGACAGGAGCGTAGAGTCAGGATTGCGGATGCAATGGCGGCACGTATCGAAAGGATACAGACTGCCCTGGAGGCAAAAAGAGACTATCTGGACCAGTATTGGAAAAAAATTGAAAAAACCAACAACCTGGGAAAGGATGTCATTCAAACTCTGGAAAGGAATACTCCCATTCTTGAGAGAGCTGCTGATAATGTAAGCCTGACCAATGATGCTGTTCAAATTCTGGTGATCAATGCTGAAAGATCTGCTTACGAAACGGAGGATCTGGTTAAGGCGATCTCGGATTTGCTCTATGATATCAGTTGTATGGCACAACAGCCTAACCCCAATGGGCCCATTATGAAAGCCTTAAATGAATTGGCCGAGGCGACTCGTGCGGCAATGAATGAAGGGCTGAACGGGATTGATTTAACAGGCGAAGTCTACCAAAGAGCAGAAGCGCTGAAAGCCCAGGTCGGAGACAAACACGGGAAATATGGTCTCACCAGATCTTACAAAGGACTGGACAGAAAAATCAATATCAAATACGATCGGGATTCGAAGATTAGATTCCCCCGTGAAGGTTGTCCGGACGATCTTTGGGATCAGACCAAAAAAGCATACGATCGGGTAACCAACCGAATTGACAAACTCCAGGAAGAGTTGAATCAAATCCTCGAGAAGAAAAAACTGGCCCAGGCCAGAATGGATGCGATCTCTACTTCCCTGGTAGCGGCTGAAGCAGCAGCCAAATGTTAAGATCGAAGGCCGAATATGCTTGTAGCCGGAGATTATCTAAATAACTTTTTACAATTCATTTATTAAAAAAATAATAAAATGGCTGATTATCCACTTCCAAAGTTTCATTTCCAGGTAGAATGGGGAGGAACTAAAATTGGATTTACTGAGGTTTCAGGGTTGGACTTTGAAACGGAAGTAATTGAATATCGTCACGGTGCCAGTCCGGAGTATAACAAAACCAAACAACCTGGGCTGACAAAATATTCAAATATTACCCTCAAACGAGGCACTTTCAAATCGGATAACGAATATTACGACTGGTGGAAGGAAACCAGGCTATTCGAAGAAGGAGGTTCTACAGGTTCAACTTATCGACGCGACCTGACCATTAGTTTGCTCAATGAAAACCACGAACCCATTATTATTTGGAAAGTAAAAAATGCCTGGCCAACCAAAATCCAATCTACAGACTTAAAAGCTGACGGAAACGAAGTCGCTATTGAATCTATGGAGATTGTACACGAAGGTTTGGTAGTACAAAATGACTAATTGCACAGATAATGCCTCTTGATCACTTTACGCCCAATTTCTATTTCACCGTCAATTTTCTTGGTGTAGAAGGACTCACTTCAGAAGATGTGAAATTTCAATCGGTTTCAGGTCTGACCGCGCAGGTGGAAACGGAATCGATTCGGGAAGGAGGGGAAAATCGCTTTGAGCATGTAGTCCCCACCAGAATGAAATTTTCAGACCTGGTTTTGAAAAGGGGAATTTTGCGCCCGGATCAATCGGGTGTAACAGAATGGTGCAAAAAAGCGATCGAGCGGCAAATATATGAGCCTTCTGACCTGCTCATTAGTTTACTTAACGGAAATGCCGAAGCCCTGATGACATGGAAGGTCGTCCACGCATATCCCAAAAAATGGCAGGTCGCTGATCTGAATGCAGAAAAAGGAGAAGTGTTGATTGAAACAATGGAACTGAATTATAACTTTTTTGAAATGCAAAACGGATAAATTTTGGAGTTATGCCACTTGAAATCAGAGAGTTACACTTTAAGGTAACCATTGACAATGAAGAAGCCCGCATGGATCGCCCCAAATTGATTGAATTGATCAAAGAGCGTGAATTGCGAGATAAAGAGCTGCTGAAAGCCTGTGTGGAACGTGTGCTCGAAATATTAAAAGACAGGGATGAACCATGAAAGAGGGATTATCAAAAATGACCATTCTGGCCTACGACAATCGAACATTGACGGGGAAAGAGGTCAAAAGTTTTGTCATCCCTATTAATCCTGAAAAATATTCACGTGATGTTAAACTCAAGTACGACAAGACACAGGGACTTGGAGCGCAGGGGAATAATGAGGAGTACTTAAGCACTGATGTTGAGACATATAAGTTTGAATATATTTTCGACAATACAGGAACAGTTCAGGGAAATACGCTGGATGGCACAAAGGTCGCCGATCAGATTGAACTCTTTATGGGAGTTACTGCCAGACTGGAAAACGGCAGACACTGTCCTTATTTATTGAAAATAATCTGGGGAGACCTCATTTTGGGTTGCCAGCTTAACGATCTTTCCATCAATTATACTCTTTTCAACGCTGCGGGTGAACCCATAAGGGCTAAAGTAAATGCAACCTTCAGGGAATACCTTCACCCGGTCAAAAGGGTACAGCAGGAAGATAAGTCTTCTCCTGATTTGACGCATCTCCGTCAGGTTAATGAGGAAGATACATTGCAGTTAATGACTTATGACATTTATAACGATACAAAGTTCTTTCTTCAGATTGCACAGGCAAACGGGCTTAGCAGCCTCAGAAATTTGCGCGAAGGTCAGGAACTTTATTTTCCACCTATTCAAAAAGCGGATCAATGAGCAGTAATAATGGACGTATTATAGAATCGGAAGCAGTTGTAAAAGGGTGCAGGGACTTTGTTTTGTTGTCTGATGGAAAAGAGGTTGATGCAACCGTCCAGGTGGTTTCCATGAGTGTTAGTAAAAAAGTCAATAAGGTATCTACAGCGCGTATTGTGGTTAAGGATGGCAGTACCTGTGAGGAGAGTTTTAGTGTGAGTGATGGCGATTATTTTACTCCAGGTAAAAAAATTGAAATCCAGGCAGGCAGGGGAGGAACTTCAGTTGTTGTCTTTAAAGGAATTGTCATCAAAATTAAAGTGAAAGCCGGACCCAGTGGAGCACAACTAACCGTGGAATGCAAAGACGAATGTCTCAAGATGGCCATAGGGCGGAAGAATAATTATTTCAAGGACAAAACGGATGATGAAATTATCAAAGCTGTTCTTGGGAAATATGGCCTGGTGGGAAAGCTGGATAAAAGTTCGGTTAAACACTCTCAGATAACCCAGAGTAATGCCAGCGACTGGGAGTTTATTCTTTCTCGTGCAT
The DNA here is from genome assembly GCA_020438265.1 of Bacteroidota bacterium. Lineage (GTDB taxonomy): Bacteria > Bacteroidota > Bacteroidia > J057 > J057 > JAGQVA01. The sequence goes on along the minus strand of JAGQVA010000037.1, from coordinate 236 downwards.
CTTCGAATGGGATGTTGGTCGTGCCTGATGACGGGAAAATCAATCTGATCAAACCCGATGATAGTGTAGAGCCTGCAATTTCATTGGTTCATGGTTCAACTGTGGTTGAGTTTGAAGCGGAACTGGACGCAAAAAATCAATATCCCAAAGTAAAGGCTACCGCTTCAGGTGCTGATGTATCAAGCAGCTCTTCTCCTTTACAAGAGCTGGGTAATATCGCCGGAGAAGCGCTTTCC
>JAGQVA010000388.1 GCA_020438265.1 Bacteroidota bacterium | reverse complement strand
CCAGGGTCATCTGATCCTGGTCAATGAGTTTGATGCAATCAACTCCGGCATCGGCGAGTTTTTTGACTTTGGCTCGTGCATCATCTACCCCACTGACTCCCCAGCGGAAGAGTTCTGTCCCAGGATAGGGTTTATGTTGGATAAATGGACCGGACATGTACATGGTTGGGCCAGGGATTTTTCCGGAGTTAATGGCGTCCCGGACGTTGATACTCGCTTCCAGAGGCGCTCCTAAGTCCCGGGCGCTGGTAATTCCAGCCAGAAGCAATTGTTTGGCCGAAGCAGGCATAATGATGCTTTCAAAAACGTCGGGGTAAGCAGTATCCCAGTGGGCATAGTCACTGTGGCCGTTGATCATGAGATGGACGTGCATGTCCCAAAGCCCAGGCATGACACTCATACCTTCAGTAGAGATAATTTCTGCTTTTTTAGGGATTTTGACGCTGCCTTGCGGGCCAATTTCGGTGATTTTTTCACCTTCTATGATGATGACGCTGTTGTAGAGGGGTTTTCCGCCGTAGCCGTCTATCAAAGTACCTCCAACCAGGGCTTTTACCTGAGCCTGGGTGGGTAATATCAGGAGGATAATGATAAATGTGAGGGTAGTTGTGTAGAGTTGTTTCATTGATTTGGTTTTTGTTTGGAAGATAGGGAAATATGGGGGATTGGCAAAGAGAGTAGGGGAGTATGACGGGGCTCTGGCCCGTCATCCATATTTGTCGGACCGGAGGTCCGCTTAACTTAAGGCCTCTCATCAGGAACTGATTCAAGCGCTGTGTTTGTATGGCGGGACTTTGGCCCGCCATGTCTACTCAGCCAATGGCTGACCTATCTACGGACCAGAGATCCGAAAAACTCTCCCTTGCCCTCCTTGGATTTTCTTCCGAAAATAAATAATTTACTGTAAAATAAATAAAATACCATGCTTAATTCTTTGCCCAAATTCTGGATGTTTTTGCTTATCCCACTACTGGGATTTATCAACCCGGGCCCACTTCCCAGCGACAACTCCCTCAAAGGAGCCTGGGGCCTGGTAGAAGTAAATGGAGAAGAAGTCGGTCGTCAGGCCCAAACCGTCAGGATTTTTTCCAACACTTATACCATGGCCACGACCTATGATCAGGAAAACAAAACATTTATCAGTTCAAGAGGCGGACCTTACAGTCTTGAAGGAAAAAAAGTCAGCCTTACCATTGATTACCATACCATTGACACAGCCCAGGTAGGCCAAACCTACAGCTACAAAATATCGATAAATGCTGATGATATCCTGACTGTAAAAGGTGCAAACCCTGCGGGAGAAAAAATTAACCAAAAATGGCGTCGCCTCGATAATGGAGATGCTCCTTTGGCTGGAGCCTGGCAAATAACCCAGCGGATGGGCCGCGATGGAGCCATGAGAGAAATTACTCCAGGTGTCCGAAAAACTGTCAAAATCCTGTCTGGTACCCGTTTCCAATGGACAGCTATGAATACAGAAACAAAAGAATTCCTGGGTTGCGGGGGCGGAGCTTACACCTTTGAAAATGGTGTTTATACAGAAAATATTGAGTTTTTCTCACGCGATTCTTCCCGTGTTGGCATGAGCCTCAGTTTTGAAGGAAAAGTAGAAGGTGATGACTGGCATCACAGTGGAAAAAGTAGCCTGGGAAGACCCATACAGGAAGTTTGGTCGAGAGATTAATTCCCCGATCTGACAACCACGAATTTTCTGCCATTTTCTTCTACAACCCCATCCTCTATTTTCCATTGACTTTCATTCTGATCCACCAACTGTAAAAACAGAGAAACCCGCTCATCAAACGTAGATGCACTCAGGGGCGGGTATTCTTTTAAAAAAGAAAAAAGATCTGCTTTTGATTTGGAGAATGCATTGAGAAGCCTTGGAATATTAACAGGAAATCCGGAACCTTTTTCTATCGAAATTTCCTCCTTATATGAGAAAGAATCCTTGCTCAGAGAAGCCTGGTTGGAAAACTTCCTTGCCAGAGTTTGTTGTTCCTCAGTTGAAAACTGCTCTGGTGAAGGATTTCCCAATTGACTTTGAAAAGCTGAAAATGCAGTCATGGGAAGCTCTGAAAGCACTTCTTCCAAATTCGTTTTTTCTGAAAGCCATCCCCTTGTACTGAGTTTTTTTAACAGGGCGGTTTGGTTAATATACTGAGCTGAATCCTTATCATTGGATAATAGAATCAATGCATCTTTTTTCAAAAGAGAGATCACTTTCAAAAGTGCCGGAAAAGATCCAATATAATCCAGCCAGGCGCCGGCAACCTCCGGTTCTACCATATTTTGGAAAAAAGCGTCTTTTTCTATCCACTTCTGGTCGGCAGTGATTCCTTTTTCCAGTTTCTCTAAAGCCAGTAAAGCATCCTGTACTTTTTCTTCAAATAAGTCTTTATTTCCAGTTTCTTTTAGCGAAAGAACAAGCCAGGATTCTATTTCAAAAAGGGTTTTATATAAACTGTCATAAAGCGCCCAGATAGCTGTTTTAACTTTATGTAAATAGTGCGCTTTTTCTTCAATTTCTTTACTGATTTGATAGTATTTGATCAGCCTTTTCAGGTGATTTTTTGCAGAATCAACTCTTTCTATATCCAAAAAATCTTCCTGCTCCAGAATGTGGTTGATCCACGTTGAAATTTCATAATTCAATCGTATCCGCCCATTCTCTCTTATCAATAAACCTGACTCAATCAGTCGTTTAAGACGTGATTTATCATGATGAATCATTGGCCAGAAATCTCCCGATTCTTCATCATAATCCGCCTCTTCCCCGAATAACCAGGCAAGTAGTTTTCTTTCGCTGTAAAGCAAAGAAATCAATTCCTGTAATGTTTGTAATCCTGGCATATACGTCTTTAGCAAAACCTCTGCAAAGGTAGATTAATTATTTGCCAATTTCTCCAACTCTCCCAATAACCAGCCAATATTCGTAATTTCTTTGGTGGTTATAATTCGCTTGTGAAGCCGTTGAGTTTGCTCTTTAAAAACATAAGGACTCAAAATCATTTTTTTTACACGGATCTTATTCAGTCGCCCGACAAATTTAATCAGATTCAAATGGATTTTTCTTTGATAAACAGAAACAATCTTATTGCGGGAGAGATAGTTCCGGAAAGAATGAATCAATGAATCAAGCCCTTCCTGTTCGTTTAATTCATAATAGATCTTCATCAATAGTGTCCTCGCACCCAGAGCATAATACACATCCTGAAGTTCTACCTCTCGCAATAGTCTTAACGCTTTCCTCAGCTCGCCTTTACCATGAAACAAATAGGCAAGATTATAATTTAATGAATTATTGCGATGCTCCGGAGTGATACTTTCCCTGACTTCTTCCATAAAACTTTCTGTCCAGGTGAATTTTTTTAGTCTTACTCCGAGAGAAACAATGTTCTTAACATCGTGATGTAAAATATACCCATCCTGGAAAATGAGTTTTTCATTGATCATTGCCTGGTATAATTCAAAAAGTTCCTCCAGAAATTCGGTGTTTCCGCTATTGGCTTTTTTGATGCAGTAATTTAAGCCGTATTGATAAATCGTCTTTCTTTCCAGCGGAATAATGGCTTCCTTCAGGTTTTCCAGATCATTCTTTAGCTGAAAATAATGCTGAGGCGCTTCGCTCTCAATTAAAGTCATAAGCACCCGATAATAAATATAAATGAGCGGATCAGAGGCAAATTGTTGGTGGCGGTTTTGAATCGTTTTTAGAAATTCCAGCAAATCGGCTTCCTCAGTTTGAGATTGGATGACATTCCGCAGGTTAATCAATTGGCAAACAGCCTTAAGCATCGCCAGAAAATAAAAATGCTCGATATGGCTGATATTTCGGGTAAAACTTTCGTCGTTTTTTCGCCGCTCCTGACTAAGGAAAAAAGCGTTTCTCTCATTTTCGATTAAGTGCCCCTGATAATAATCTTCTGCGTTCCACGATTTTTTCGATGTTTCTCTCCTTTCAAATTCCCGGTCAATTTGCCTGAATAATTTACCTATCCCTCTTTCCCGCGCTTCACACAAAGTCTGATAACGAAGCTGAAAAGGGTCTTTTCTGATTCTCTCATAAGCAAGAAAATTTTCCAGATGACGAGTCAAATAAGATAAATAATTCGTGATACGGTCATATTGAAAATCTTCTTCAGGATGGAGAAACTGATCCAGTTCTTCCCGACTAACTTCCCCCGAATCCATTTCCTCCAGAACTTTTTCCAGTAGAGAGACCAATTTAAGATCTGTATTAAAATAAGGAGATTGCACAAATTTGGTAAACCGGTTTCGTTCCCAGGCAGATAATGATTTGAGTATAGAAAGGAGTTTTGTGTCGGAGAATAAAGACATAAAATTACTCTATAATAATACTGTATTTATAAATTTTTCTATCAAAAATTACTACAAAATAGTTTTTTATAGCATAAAAATTATAAAAATAATACTCCAGAAATTATATTAATCGTGCTTTTTTTATGGATTGCATCCGTGTATGTTTACCAATAATATGTCGGGGATCAAAAAACAAATCCCTAAACGCGAGTTTCGCTCAAAAAAATTCCTCGATTTTTTGCTTACTTTTTTCTAAAAAAAGTAAAAAGAAAACTATTAAGGTAAATAGACAACAGATATATGAAACCATTACGATGCTTATTGTTTTTCCTCTTGTTCCTTCCGTTAATTACTTTCGCTCAGACCCCCCAAGGGATTAATTATCAGGCCATTGCCCGATATCAGGGAGCAGTTCTGACCAATCAAATTATTGACCTTCGTATTACCATATTCGAGGGGCCTAATGCAGTTTATCAGGAATTGCACAATGTTCTGACCAGTCAATATGGACTTTTCACAATAGAAATAGGAAGTGGCATTGTGTCTTTAGGCAGTTTTACTAATATCGACTGGAGTACCGGAGATGAATTTATGAAAGTCGAAATTGATGCAAACAGTGGCGGTTTTGTCTCCCTGGGAACCAAACCTTTCTGGAGCGTCCCTTATGCACTCCACGCACAGACTTCAGGAAAAGCGCTGGATATGGAAGCCGATGATCTCTCGGATGTAGATACCACAGGCCTTTCCATCGGTGATTATCTTCAATGGGATGGGACGAACTGGGTTCCTGCCGGGGGCACAAACCTGACCTATACAGGGGGCGCCGGAATCTCCATTTCCGGAAATGTGATTACCAATACGGGAGACATTGATAGCAGTGATGATATCACTATTGGTTCTGCTGCGGGAGGAGATTTAGCAGGACTTTATCCTAACCCGACAGTCGCCCGAATTCGCAATATCCCCGTTTTAAATACATCCCCTTCAGCAAATGATATATTAAAATTTAATAATGGTGCCTGGGCTCCTGGACAGGACAATGTCAATGACCCGGATAGCGATCCCAATAATGAGCTTCAAACCCTGAGTTTATCCAATGGACAAATAATCCTTTCCAATGGTGGAGGATCAGTAACTTTACCTACTTATATAGGAGGTTTGGGAATAGATATTACCGGCCCAGTAATCAGCAATACCGGAGATACTAACCCTTCAGATGATATTACTATAGGTTCTGCTGCG
>JAGQVA010000387.1 GCA_020438265.1 Bacteroidota bacterium | reverse complement strand
TAAACCAAAACGGAGTTTATCGTCCACATCAATAATCTTCTTGTATTTGTATTGTACAGGGCGAAGTTTCATGATATCATTGAGACCAAATTTCAGTTCTTCGATTTGATTTTTGAGCCGAATATCTGAATATGTAATAAATTCACTGGCCACAACATCATCCCAGTGTTCAGTAGCAGTACTATTCCCAAGGTCATAAGCCAGGCCACTACCTCCATAGGGTACGATATCCCCGTCAAGGCCCAGATTTGCCGAACCCAGATTCGCAATTTCCAAACCATTGATACTCATGGTATCTTTTGTCATGTGAAGAGGATAAGAAGGAGTTCCCGTTCCAATTCCGATCCTTCCCTTACTGTTGACTACCAGATTAGGTTGAGAGCTGCCATTATTTCCGGAAATAAAAATGGCATCTTCTGCTGCCCGGTGAATGATATAACCTGAAAGAGATCCCTGTTTTTTTTTCTGGAACGCAATTCCCGAGTTGCCATTGGCAGAAGTTGCATTGAGGGTGATAAAAGGGAATTGATCATCAATAATAATGTCGTAAGTGTTATCTGTACCGGATAAATGTAGCGCTGAAGCAGGCGTACTCGTACCAATTCCCACTCTGCCATTATCATAATAAATATTATTCCCGGAGATATTCCATGGAGACTGGCCCGTAGAGTCTGTGCCAGCGACCCAATCAGTACCGTCAAATTTAAGGACACTACCAGCCGCTGCACCAGTTGTATTCACATCCGTAATGGCATCGAGTTGCATATCTGTGGCAACCTTACTATAAGGAACCGAGTTTAGTTCCGTTGCTCCTACAGAAGCTCCGTTAATACCTACTTCCAGGAAGTGATCATTTGCTGCCCAGTCAATATCATCGAAATTCCCGGAAACCGTTGATCCTTCACCGATCACTACACTAAAAAGCGCGTATCCATTCGTCATGGCTGAATGGTTTTCATCATAAACAATCGTCCCTGCGGCGGAACCTTCTCTGATTTTAAAATTGACATTGACATTTTGATTGGCCATTAACTGACTGGAAGCATCTCTGGCTACAGCCTGATAACTAATTCCTCTTGTCTGAGCGGAAAGGTGGGTGTGGGTACCCAAAAGCAGGATAAAAATCCCTAATGAGAATAGAAATTTGTTGATCATCATTTGATTTAATTAAGGTTGGTATAATCGATTGTGCCTATTCAGTAGTCAGGTATTGGCAATGAGTATTTGACAGTATTTTTCCATATAAGGAAACCCTACAACCCATTCCCAACAGCTAAAAATGAATAGTTAATAGCATAAATATTAGAAAGATCTGATGCGCTTATAAGACGATAAAGGGAAAGAGAACTGACTGGTTTTATGAGAATGCTTAACCAGTTTTTTATAAAAACAGCTTACTTCATGGGGGACGGAAGTAAGAATAATATTAGGCAAAGTTAGATGCTTTTACAAGACGTTTTATATAAATTTTACTCTTTGATTTTTTCAAATAAAGGCAATCCTTTTTTTGCAAAAAATGCCAAATTCAAAATGATTTTGTCAAAATTGGCAAAAAACAAGATAGTGCATTATAATGAGAGAGACAGATTAATGATTTACCAGAATTTTCTTGCCAACCTCTGAAAAATCCGTTACTGCCCCCCAATTTTTTGTAGTTAGTTAGTTCCTGTAATCGTTTCCCAACAACCTAACTTTTACTGCTAACTTCAATTCGTTATGAAAACATCTACTATTTTTCTGCTCACTTCACTATTTTTTTCAGGTATAATTTCAGGTTTTGCTCAGACTACGGCTGAAGAACCCATGAGGCTTTCTGGTCCCAGAGTAGGGGTAACAGGCGTAACCGGTAATATGGCAGAATACCTGGAAGGTCATGGACTGAGTCCGTTTATGTCACAATTTGGCTGGCAATTTGAAACCCGTTATTTCCAGACCGAATCTGGTTATCAGGGACTCATAGAGTTTGTACCATTATTAGCCGGTTTGGAATCCAGGCAGGCATCTGTAAGTGCGAATGTTCTGGTGGGTTTTCGTACCCCTTCCGGCCTGGAGTTTGGGGTTGGTCCCAATTTTTCCGCCCGTGGTCTATTCTCTTATGATCCTATCGTCACCACATCATTGATTTATGCGGTCGGGCATTCTTTTAAAGTTGACGAAGTGAATATTCCCGTAAATATTGCCTTTTCACCATCGGCGAACGGTGCGAGAATCACTGCCCTGGTCGGATTCAACATCAAAAAAAAAAACAATAGCTTAAAGCATTGAAATCCTGATTGGCGCTTAAGCCACTTAGCTCCAGAACTATAACAGAAAAGATATCCATCGACCCATATTTTTTCCGTTTTGGTCCCTACCACGTCTGTTCATGAAGAGATAATACACAATGATGAGCCGTTCCATAGATTTGGAATGGCTCATTTGTATTGATTTAGATTAAGCATGCCCCCAAACAGTTATTTCAGCGATTTTTTTTATATTTTTTATTAATTCTATTGCTTTTTTTAAATCCATCGCTTTACTTTGCAGGACCTTTGAAAATTCCTCCTTAGCTCAGCTGGTTAGAGCGGCTGACTGTTAATCAGTAGGTCCTTGGTTCGAGTCCAAGAGGGGGAGCAAAAAGCCACTTAAAATATATTTTAGGTGGCTTTTTTTATACTATATCCCTATCTACGTTTCGTACCTAATGGCACGAAATAATCCCGCCACCGTTTTTCTACCCACGTTGCGCACCTATGGTGCGTTTTTTTGCACCCGGTTGATCCTCAAAGGATATGGTCCAAATAGAGCAAATTTTTTACGTCATGGTTTTCTGAAAAAACGGATCGAAAGATCCCAGGCCCCGCTAGGGGCTAAAACGTGGGTAGAAACCCGAATGCTGGATCTTCCCGTGCCGTCAGGTACGGAATGTGATTTTAAATTTCGTACCTGACGGCACGAAATTATCATTGCCTAAGGTTTTCTACCCACGTTTCGCACCTCTGGCGCGTTTTTTTGCACCCGGTTGATCGGCAAAGGATATAGTCTAAATGGAATAAATTTCTTGATGTCGTGCTTCTCTATAAAACCAGATCATAAGATCCCAATCCCCAAATAGGAGCAAAAAGGTGTGTAGAAAAACATGTGATTACAAGATGATGAAAAGATCATATATTTTTTGTTATTTTAACAAACAAATAAATATTCGCATTGTCGAATAGATCATTTTTACCAACTGAAAAGAATCACGCACTTTCCATTAGAAACATCCTGAGATAAGCATGCAATCCAAAAAGGACTTATCTGAACGCGATATATGTACCAAATACATCACTCCCGCTCTTGAAAAAGCGGGCTGGGACATCAAAACCCAGATTCGGGAAGAAGTTACCTTCACCGCTGGCCGAATCTATGTCAGAGGACAAATGCATACCAGAGGTAAGAAAAAGCGGGCCGATTATATCCTTTATTACAAAGAAAATATTCCCGTCGCCATTATCGAAGCCAAGGATAATAAACACTCCGTAAGGGCTGGATTACAACAAGCGCTGGGCTATGCGGAAACGCTTGATATTCCGAATGTCTACACCAGCAATGGAGATGCCTTTTATGAGCATGACCGTACGGCTTCTTCAGGCAAACTGGAACAGGAAATTTCGCTGGACAATTTCCCCTCTCCCGAAGAACTCTGGAGACGGTACAAACAATACAAAGGAATTGAAACGCCAGAAGTTGAAGAAGTCGTCCAGGAAAATTATTTCGTTGATCCTTCAGGTAAAAAACCGCGCTACTATCAGCAAATAGCCATTAATCGTACCGTAGAAGCCATTGCCAAAGGTCAAAACCGCATCCTTCTGGTCATGGCTACAGGAACAGGTAAAACCTATACTGCTTTTCAAATTATCTGGCGACTCTGGAAATCGCGCAAGAAAAAACGCATCCTTTTCCTGGCAGACCGTAATGCCCTGATTGATCAGACCAAACGAGGCGACTTCAAACATTTTAAGGATAAAATGACAGTGGTTAAAAAACACCAGATCAATAAAGCCTATGAAATTTACCTCGCACTTTACCAGGGACTGACTAATTATAATGAAGATAAAGACGCTTACCGGGAGTTCTCACCAGACTTTTTTGATCTGATTGTCGTAGACGAATGTCATCGGGGAAGCGCTTCGGACGATAGCGCCTGGCGGGAAATCCTGAATTATTTTTCCTCCGCAACTCACATTGGCCTGACCGCTACTCCCAAAGAAACCCGGGACGTTTCCAATATCGACTATTTTGGTGATCCCATTTATACCTATTCACTCAAACAAGGTATTGATGATGGATTCCTGGCTCCTTATAAAGTAATCAGAGTGAGCCTTGACCGCGACCTCGAAGGCTGGCGACCGGAAATGGGTAAAACCGATAAAGACGGAAATCTGGTAGAAGACCGATTGTATAATTTGCGGGATTATGACCGGAAACTGGTGATTGAAGAGCGGACCAATTTAGTCGCTCAAAAAATTACCGAATTCCTGAAAGCAACCAATCGTTTCGACAAAACCATTACCTTCTGCATTGATATTGACCACGCCGAACGAATGCGCGCCGCCCTGGCCAATAATAATTCCGATCTGGTCAGGGAAAATTATAAATACATCATGCAAATCACCGGGGATAATGACGAAGGAAAAAGAGAACTGGATAATTTCATTAACCCGGAACAACAATACCCGGTCATTGCGACGACTTCCAAACTCATGACTACCGGCGTTGACGCCCAAACCTGCAAACTGATTGTCCTGGACAGCAATATCAACTCCATGACCGAGTTTAAGCAGATCATTGGGCGAGGAACAAGGGTAAATGAAGAATTTGGTAAATACTTCTTTACCATCATGGATTTCCGCAATGTCACCGACCTTTTCGCTGATCCTGATTTTGATGGTGATCCGGTTCAGGTGTATGAACCTGCTCAGGACGATCCTATTCTTCCGGAAGAGACAAACGAGGAGCCAATCATTGATGAAGAGACAGGAGAAGAATTAGAACTGGAACCAATCAGGCCCCATTATCCCTTATCCGGTGGAGGTAGCATAGGCGAAGAACCACGTTCCAAAGTTTATGTCGATGGGGTAGAGGTAAGGATCATCAACGAACGTGTCCAATACGTCGATCCCAACGGAAAACTCATCACCGAAAGCATCAAAGACTACACCCGAAAAACCGTCAGTAAACACTATCAAACCCTGGATGAATTTCTCCTGTACTGGAATTCTTCCGATAAAAAACAGGCCATTATCAAAGGACTGGAAGAACAGGGAGTGATCTTTGACGCCCTATATGAAGATGTGGGACGAGATATCGACCCCTTCGATCTGATTTGTCATGTAGCTTTTGATAAACCACCTTTGACCCGGAGAGAACGGGCCGAAAATGTAAAAAAACGCAATTATTTTACCCGCTACGGCGATCAGGCCCGAAAAGTCCTGGAAAGCCTGCTGGATAAATACGCCGATGAAGGCATTGAAAATATCGAAAACATCGAAGTGCTTAAATTGAATCCCATCAAACAATTGGGTTCACCGATGGAAATTATCAAATG
>JAGQVA010000386.1 GCA_020438265.1 Bacteroidota bacterium | reverse complement strand
AATCCCGACACACATCAGTTTTTCCCCAGTCTGGATGTGTCTCCCAAGGGATTACTTGTGCTTACCTGGTATGATCGCAGGAATGATCCCCAAAATATGAACACGGAATACTTTATGACATGGTCAGTGGATGGTGGTTTGACTTTTTCGGATCAGTTTGCAGTAAGTGATCAGTCTTCAGATTTTGGGAAAATTGGAGATAATAACGAGGGATTTGGAGTGGGAGAATATACTCAGGTAGTAACCACAGCTCATCAGGCGATTCCTTTTTGGGCCGATGGTCGTGAGAATAACGGCAGAGTCAGGGTTTATACAGGTTTTGTTCCTCTTACCGAAGAGCCTGTCGTTGGCATTCGAGAATGGCAGACGATTAACCCTGATTTTTCATTGGAAATGATTTATCCTAATCCTGCAAAAGAGAAAATGCATATTGCGTGGAGTCAAAAGCGAAAAATGATGATTGGTGGAGGGGTTTTTGATTTTTGGGGGAAAGAGATGATTCATTTTGCTGAAAAAGAATTCTTACCAGGTAATCATCGAATGGAAATCAGAGTGTCTGGATTATCTGCCGGAATCTATCTGTTAAAAGTGTTGGCGGATGGAGAAATATTCGTGCAGAGATTGAAGTTTTAGACCTTCCAGGTTTTCGAAAACCTGGAAGGTCTATAAAAAAAAAATTAGGGGACTCATCCTGTTTGGAGAGTCAACCCTAACCCTTGCTCATTCTTTACTTTAACCTGTTGATACAAATATACGGCGGGTTTTCAGGTTTGCGGTGGGTTTATACGTGAACGGTCAAAATGGCTTGGCAACTGGGTAAATGATTGATTGAATGGGGAAATGGTTGAAGACAAAGCTAATACAGGGAACAAAAGTTCTTTTTGCTTTTTCTGTGTGCGAAGCACTCATGATGGTCATGTCATCCTGAACGCAGTGAAGGATCTAACTACCCCGATCGAAGAGAGGGGGCGCACTACGCTTAATCCAAACAATATGCAGAGAGCTCACTCGCTAGTGCTCGTGATGCTTAGATCCTTCGCGTGGCTCAGGATGACATTCCGAAAATAAATGCAAAAGATTTAATGCACCCGCAACAAAACCTTCCCCGAATTCTTATTCGCCTCCATATAATCATGGGCTTTGGCTACTTCTTCCCAGTTGTAAATCGAATCAATCACGGGTTTTAAAGTACCATCAGCAAATTTTGCCCAGGCAAATTCATTCAGATCACGGGTCAGTTTGACCTTGTATTTCTGGGTACGTGCACGTAGGGTAGAACCAATTATGGTAAGCCTTTTTCGCAAAATGGGGCCAAGATTCGCTGATTCGACCTTTGGACTTCCGAGAAAAGCCAGCATAATCATTCGCCCCTCAAGAGCAAGGGAAGCCAGATTTGCATCAAAATAGGGACCGGAAATAAAGTCGATAATGACATTAACCCCTTCACCATTTGTAATGTCAGCAATGACTTTTGCGAAACTTTCCGTTTTATAGTCTATCGTATGTGTGGCTCCGAGTTCTTTACAAATGTCATGTTTACCGGCTGAGGCCGTAACAAAAATTTCTGCCCCTTTTTCACGAGCAATTTGAATGGCGGCAGTTCCTACCCCACTGGCTCCTGCGTGGATGAGTACTTTTTCGCCAGCATTGAGACCAGCCAACCAGTCTAGTGCCTGGAAAGCTGTAAGAAATACTTCTGGAATGGCAGCTGCCTGTACAAGATCAATCCCCTGAGGTACAGACATGGCCAGATTTTCGTGAACTGTTACGTATTCTGCATATCCTCCTCCGGCGAGCAACCCGCATACTTCATCTCCTACTTCCCAACGACTCACTTTGGCTCCTACTTTGGCTACCCTTCCTGAATACTCAAGCCCCAAAATCGGACTTGCACCTTTAGGTGGAGGATAACGTCCTTCTCGCTGTAAGATGTCGGCCCGATTGAGCGCTGTTGCCGCAATAGAAACCAGAATTTCATTTTCACCAGGTTCCGGAGTAGGCCATTCGCCGATTCTCAGGTTTTCGCTACCTCCAAATTTGTCAACTAAAACAGCTTTCATAGTTTATTGGTCAATTTCATCATACGGTACGAAAATAAACTGTCCCTCCTCCCCAACAATTACAAAAATACAGGCCTTTTCCATGGGATCGCCATGCGCTCTTTTAAACTCGGCTGTCTTGTCAGCTTGAATTAAGCCTTTGCGAACGAAATCCTCCAGGATGGAAACATTAAAAAACCAGTTGACCTGGACTTCATTTCGGTCGAGAATAGGACTGCCAATATTGACCATTTCCTGGGATGCGATAAATATAGGATAGGTAGAAATACTTTCGTCAATAATCCGCTGGGTAATCTCTTTCAAATGAGATTCGATAATTTTAAAGTCGCTCTTGATTGATTCGATCAGAATCTCTTTTTCATTTACCATAACAACTTTGATTTTAGCGTGAAATACAAAATTACATCATATTTCTGTAAATTCAGGCCTGATTTGAGTGATTACCTGATAATATGCTTAACACCCGAAACTGTACATTGTTTTTTGAAGGAAAATGGAGCGAGGAAGAGATTCTTGGTTATGTGCCTTCGGGATCAATGATTTCTCATGATCATTCTTCTTTCCCAGAGCCTAATGCTTTTATTTTCGGGGACAATTTTGAAATTCTGGCTTCGCTTGTACCCCATTATCGGGAGGCATTCGACCTGATCTATATCGATCCTCCTTTTGGAACGGGGCAGGATTTCTCCCAGCCAGAAAAGGATGTGGCGTATAGTGATGATTTAATTGACCATGAATTTCTGGCTTTTTTGCATAAAAGGCTGGTGTTACTTCGGGAGTTATTATCCGAACGCGGAACGATTTATTTGCATATAGATAAAAAAATTGGCCATTATGTCAAGCTGATTATGGATGAGGTTTTTGGCTACCAAAACTTTATCAATGACATTACCCGCATCAAATGCAATCCCAAGAATTTTTCCCGCAAGGCTTATGGAAATTATTCAGATATGATTCTGGTTTACGCCAAAAAGCGGGATCAGCAAATCTGGAATGAAGTGCGGGAGCCCCTGACTGAGTCGGAAGTCAAAAAGTTATTTCCCAAAATTCATCCGGAAAAAGGCCGCTATACCACTCACCCTTTACACGCTCCGGGTGAAACCATTAATGGCGATACCGGCCAGGAATGGAAAGGCTTATTTCCCCCAAAAGGAAGACATTGGCGCTATAGCCGTGAAGAACTGAGCAAACTGGATAATGAAGGCTTAATTGAATGGTCTTCCAAAGGCAACCCCCGAAAAATGGTTTTTGCCAAAGAGCATCCCGGGAAAAAGGTCCAGGATGTATGGACGTTTAAGGATAAAGGGATGTCCTATGTGAGTTATCCGACAGAGAAAAATCACGATTTGCTCCAGCGAATTATCCAGCATTCATCTCATCCGGATAGTTTGGTGCTGGATGCCTTTGCCGGTTCCGGAGGAACTTTGATAAATGCCAGTCGTCTGGGGCGGAAGTGGGTTGGGATTGATCAGTCGGAGGAAGCGAAGGTGGTGATTGAGGAGAATATGGAGAAAGAAGGGATTGTTTATAGGTCTTTGTTGTTTTTAGCGGAGGAATAGGTTATTGTATTCATAATTTAAGCGAGTTTTCAAATAGAATTAATTTCGATAACATTTGTTGTCACCCTGAGCGTAGTCAGCGAAGCGAAGGGCCTTAGTAGACGAGAGCGTTTTTTAGTACCAAGACCCAAGACCCTTCGACTTCGCTCAGGGTGACATTTGTATTTAACGGATAAATAAATTTATATAATTTTTTTCAAGAATATACGAAAACCCTACTAAATTGATAGACTTAATATATATTTGGGCCTGATTTTTGGTAGTACATGGAGAAAACCTGAATCTGTTTCCCTGCTCGTTGACATTACACCTGCTACTGCTCCGGATATATAGAAAACAAATATGACCACCGCAGCTATTATAACCATTGGGGTGATTATCGGAGCAATGATTCTATTTGCGACTGAAATCATTTCCATAGACCTTGTTGCTCTTTTAGTGATGGTAACCCTTATCCTGACGGGTGTAATTACCCCCGAACAGGGCGTTGAAGGCTTTAGCAATAACGCGACCATCACTGTTGCTTTTATGTTTGTATTAAGTGCAGCGCTCTTAAAAACGGGTGCTTTACAATATTTAGCTCACCGTCTTTCCGCTACCTTTCGCAATAATTTCAATTCCGGCCTTCTCCTGATGATGTTTCTGGTGGCTGTTATTTCGGCTTTTATCAATAATACGCCGGTAGTTGCCGTGTTTATTCCTGTGGTGATTCAGATTGCTCATTCTTCCGGACAAAGTCCGTCGAAGATGTTGATTCCCCTTTCTTTTGCCTCTATTTTCGGGGGAACCTGTACGCTGATTGGAACTTCAACCAATATTCTTGTAAGTGGAATTGCTACAAAGCACGGACTCGAACCGATTTCGATGTTTGAGATGACTGCTATGGGGCTGATTTTTTTGACTGCAGGCATTATCTATATGATGTTTATCGGGGTAAAATTATTGCCAGACAGGAAAGAAGAGAAAGATCTGAAAGCCAAATTTGGGATGCGGGATTATCTCACAGAGATTGAATTGATGGGAAATGCCGGTTCTGTGGGAAAACCCATCATGGAATCTGCCCTGGTCAAAGAATTGGAAATGGATATCATCGAGGTCCGGCGGAATGGGAGCAAATTTACTTTACCACCAGGAGATTTTGTTTTGCAGGCCCATGATATTTTGAAAGTTCGTTGTAATGTAGAAAAAATAAAATCCTTAAAAGATCGCTCTAAAATTCAAATTATTCCTCCGTTGAGAATTGGAGATGATTATTTGAGAGGGAAAAATTCAACCCTGGTGGAAATGGTCATTACCGCTAATTCGGAAATCGACCGAAAAACCCTCAAGGAAGTCGATTTCAGAAGGAGATATCGGGCGATTCCCCTGGCAATCAAACACCGGGACGAAGTACAGCACGAACATCTGTACGAAGTCAAACTCAAAGCCGGGGATGTAATTCTCGCTGAAGTAAAAAACCATTTTGTTAAAGAATTAAAAAGAATGGAAAATGAGCAGGACGCGCCTTTTGTGCTGCTTTCTGAGGACGCTATCACAGATTTTAACCAGAAAAAATTCTTTCTGGTGATGGGCGTAATTGCTGTGATGGTTGGTCTGGCGACTTTTGATATTCTAAACATTATGGTAGGAGCCATTGCCGGAGTGACTGCCCTGGTTTTATTAAAAACGCTTTCTATGAAAGAAGCTTATGAGGCCATTAGCTGGCAGGTGGTGTTTTTGCTGGCAGGATCATTGAGTTTGGGTACAGCCATGAGTAATACGGGCCTGGACAAAATGATTGCAGGTGAGTTGATTAATCAGCTGGGGCAATGGGGGCCTGTGGCTATTATTTCCGGTTTGTATCTTATTACCTCCTGGTTGACGGAAATTATGTCCAATAATGCGGCGGCAGCACTACTTGCACCCGTTGCAATTGCTTCAGCCGAAAATCTGGGGCTGGATCCCCTTCCTAT